>JAQBNG010000175.1 GCA_028288675.1 Flavisolibacter sp.
AGTTGACTACAATCCATTTTCTTTTTCGCTTAGCTATGATGTGAATATCTCCAAACTGCGCAGCTCCAGTTATGGCCGCGGAGGTTTTGAATTAGGAGTTTCGTATGTGGGTTTTAGCGATAGGAAGAATTCAAGTTTGAATGCGGTGGTATGCCCACGGTTTTAGTAAAACATCCTAAAATTAAAAGAGTGTTTCCTTTAGCTTACCTATTCAGGAGTTAACAGGCAGACCTTCTTCAATATTCCATTAACGGTTTAATAATGACAAGCTTCTTTTCTGTGTGAAGAACTCCTGCTTTCCATTTACCGCAATGGAGAAGTCCCGAAGATGCCTATTGCAGCATATTCCTTTGTTTTCATCCAGTATCACCATAATTTTTTATAAGCTATCTACAGGTGGCGGGATTATTCATATAGCAGCTAAATCGAAGCAGTAAATTATCTTTTATGTTTTCGGTTTTGCTGCAAACCTTGCCAACGTATCGTTTTTTGAGGTGAATGAATGGAAGGGGAATGTGAAGGAGGAAGAAAGGCTTTATGTACTAAGCGATAGTGGTACTATTGAACGTCTGTTGCGTCGCACTCTTGTACGTTTGAGAATACCATTGAACCTTTTTCAATTCAGCTTACTCTATTCCGTTGGCGAGGTTGCTACATCAGCAACTCTCCCACCCAAAGGATAAACATCAATTATCAAATGCCAATGAACTTGATAGTTCAAAGTATGCATTTGCTTGTTGGTGAAGTGTTGTTGCAACTTGTTCTGCTGTGGTAACTGCATCAGCGCCTGCAAGGAAACGCAGTGGTGGTTTTTCTTCAGCCGTAATTGTTACTAATGCTTTTGCAAGTTTTACCGGGTCTCCTGTTTGCTGACCATTTGCACCTTTCCAAAATTGCATTAGCTGTTCCCTTTTTTCGGTATAATCTGGAATTGGGTTGGCAGCATATTTTGTTGATTGGTCGGTTAGCAGTTCAGTTCTAAAGAAACCGGGGTTTACAATTGTAGTGGTTATTCCAAATGGTGCAACTTCTGTTTGTAGTGCCTGTATAAATCCCTCCAATCCAAACTTGGATGCGGAGTATGCACTACAGAACTCCAAGCTGGTGAGACCGGCAGTGGAAGAGACGACGATAATATGCCCTGAACGTTGTTTACGCATGACTGGAAGAACGGCACGGGTTACTATCATGGGACCAATGAGGCTTGTTTCTAATTGCTGCCCAATTTCTTCTTGCGTTAACTCTTCAAAAAAGCCTGCTATAAAGTTGGCAGCATTGTTCACCAATACATCAATCCTACCAAACTTTTCAACTGCTGCATGAACGGCTGCATCGGCATCTTCCTTCTTAGTAACATCCAGCCTTACAATTAAAAGGTTTTCGTTCTCACCTAATGCTTTTGCAACGCGATCTATGTTACGACCTGTTGCCACTACTTTATGACCTGCTTCTATAGCAGCTTTTGTAATATCTACACCCATGCCACGACCTGCACCAGTGATAAACCAAACTTTTTTATTCATGATTTTAGTTTTATTTCTTTGAATTAAACCGTGTAGTCAATTGAACTCATATGAGCTTCTCCCATACGGTCGCCATACACAGGAAATTTCGATAACGATGTTTCGATTTCCTGCACATCAGCATTATTTAATTGAAGGTTTATGGCTCCAAGATTTCCAGCAAATGTGCTTCACTACGGGTACCGGGTATTGAAACAATGATCTGGCTCTTTGCAAGTAACCATGCCAAAGCTATCTGCGACGGTGTAGCGCCTTTCTTAGTAGCATACCTTTTAAGCCATTCTATGATGGGCATATTTAAAGGCAGGAATTGCTTTGAAAAGCGTGGAAAGCCTGCACGGAAATCCGTCTTCACATCAAACTTAGTTTTTGTATCAATCGTACCGGTTAAAAAACCTGCTCCTACAGGTGACCAGGGAACGAAGCCTATGCCTAACCCCTCACATGTTTGAAGAACGCCGTTCAATTCAACGTTGCGGGTCCACAAAGAGTACTCTGACTGTACAGCGCTTACCGGCTGAACTGCGTGAGCCCGTCGAATTGTTTTTGCGCTTGCTTCAGAAAGACCAAAGTGCAATATTTTTCCTTCCTTGATTAAGTCTTTAATCGTACCTGCCACATCTTCGATTGGCACATTCGGGTCAACACGATATTGATAATATAAATCGATGTGGTCTGTTCTAAGACGTTTTAATGACGCTTCTACAACCTTCTTTGTTCTTTCAGGTCGGCTATTTAAACCAACTTTCGGGTCTTCCAATTCCCAACCGAACTTGGTAGCAATTTTTACTTTGTCCCTGAATGGCTGAAGTGCTTCACCAACCAGTTCTTCATTGGCGTAAGGTCCATACACTTCAGCTGTGTCAAAAAATCGAACACCATTTTCAAATGCCGTACGGATTGTCCGGATGGACTGTTGTTTATCGGCCGGAGCGTTATAGTTGCCGCTCATATTCATACACCCCAGTCCTAATTCAGAGACTTCCAAGCCTCCTAATTTTCTTGTTTTCATTTTATTGTCTTTTTCATTGAGCTTGTTTTCGCCCTGATTAATAGTATTATCTCCTGGCTGTCCCGCAGATGCGGATGGCAGAAAAGGTGTTAGAATCAAGCCTGAACCTGCACCTGCCATTGCCGTGTTGCTTAAAAAGTTACGGCGGCTAATGCTGTTTGCTTTCCTTTTATCTAAACGATTGTGAGCTCTGTCCTATTCATAGTTTTATATTACTATGATACAAAGGTCACAACCCGCGGGAAGCAGAAATAATGAAAAACAAAGGAAAAAGTATAAAAATCAAAGGCGACTTAGCCTAATAGACTTTGGTATCTCTCCTGTCTTTTTTTTGAAGAAGTTGTTGAAGTAGGTAGGATATTCAAAACCAAGTGCATAGGCAATTTCCGAAATACTCCAGGTAGTGTGTTGCAGCAATGCTTTTGCCTCGCTGATGATTCTGTCTGCTATATGTGCGGTAGTTGGTTTGCCGGTGACTTCCTTTACTGAACTATTTAAATAATTAACATGCACATGCAAGTTGCTGGCAAAATCCTGTGCTGTCTTTAACTCTAATGGACGCTCTGTAGTTTCAATAGGAAACTGCCGTTCCAGCAATTCAAGAAACACGGCTGTTATACGCTCCGAAGCAGATGTCTTTTTTGAATGATTTTCTGATGGTTGCAGCTTAACCGCTTCGTGAATTATAAGGTTAATATAGTTGCGTATCAACTCATCTTTAAAGGTGTAATCAGCCGCCTGCTCTGCAATCATCCTTTTAAAAACACTAATGATAAAGTCTTTTTGTTCATTGTCCAACTTCAGTATAGGAGTACCGCCAATCTTGAATAATGGCGATTGCTGAAGACTTTCTGACCGGTCACCTGCCTTTAGAAAATCTTCTGTAAAGACACAGGTGTAGCCGCTGAATTTTGGTGAAACTCCCTCGCATGAATAGGGTACATGAGGATTGCCAAAAAATAAAAACGTGTCATCAGCTTCCAAACTTTTATCAGCATAATGGAAAATGAACCGCCCGGTTGTTATATTGATTTTATAAAAATCTTTCCGGCTATACGTGTGACCAGAATTAGCCTGGCTGTCAATCTCGTAGACTTTGAATCCCTTTAGCTTTAATTCACTATTGTAATCGAAAGTATTAGAAGCTGCCTGGGTATTCATTTGGCAAAACTAAGAAAATCAAATGGACCGGATTCCTTAAAATGTAGCTCTAAAAACAACGTTGTATCGTTACGACTTTTCAGACCCATTTTGCAATTGAACAATGCTGAATAGAATTCCCAACAGTACAAGAGTGCGACGCAACAGTCGCTTAATAGTAGCACTTCCGCCGGCTTCAAAAAAGACAACGTTTACACTAACAGGCTTATCACTTTATCCCATCTTTGCGTACACATTTTCAATTATTTTTCAATCGCATCATGTACGAATTATTCTTCCAAAAGTTCAATGAGAAAGTACCTCTTACCAAAGAAGACGAGGTTCTTTTCAAAACATATCTTACCCCAAAAAAAATACGAAAGAAACAATACCTGCTGCAGGAAGGAGACCCCTGCAATTTTACCGCCTTTGTTGAAAAAGGTGCACTGCGATCTTATACCATTGACGAAAAAGGGGTTGAACGCATTTTCCAGTTTGCCCTTGAAGGCTGGACCATCTCTGACCTGTATAGCTTTTTAACCGGCGAGCCGGCTACCTATCAAATTGATGCACTGGAAGATTCGGAACTGGTGCTTATCAGCAAACAGGCACATGAAGAACTGCTGAAGAAGGCGCCGAAATACGAAACCTACATGCGCCTTCAACTCTCCGGCGCTTATATCGCCATGCAAAGAAGGCTGACATCCTCTATCAGTCTTTCGCTGGAGGAACGATATGTCGCTTTTTCATCACTCTACCCCGAAATGATCCAACGCATACCGCAACACATGATCGCCTCGTACCTGGGGCTTACTCCCGAAACGCTTAGCCGGATGAGAAGCAAAATGACCCGCAAATAAATTGCTGGTTCTTACCGTTTTTCATTGACATATATCAATGCTTTTTCTTACCCAAACGCAATGGCACAGGTATGCTGCTATGGTAGCTTTGTATCATTAAGAAAGAGGATGAAGACAAAACAAACCATAGCGATCATAGGAGCCACAGGGACAATGGGTTCTGCCATTTCCACCTCGCTGGCTAAGGGTAACTACCGGTTGTTATTGAAAGGAACCAGGCAGGAGGAATTGAATGCATTGGTGGCCGAAATTAAAAACAGGCATGCTGCTGCAGATGTAGAAGCCGCTGTTTGTCATACGGATGCAGTTTGGGAAGCTGATATAATTATCCTGGCCGTGCCTTTTGCAGCAGAGAAAGAGATCGCCGAAAAAATAAAAGAAGTCGCTAATCAAAAAATAGTCATCAGCATCGCCAATCCTTTAAACAAAACATACAACGGATTGGTAACCGCACCTGACACAAGTGCCGCAGAAGAATTGCAAAAGCAATTGCCCAACTCTAAAGTTGTAAAAGCCTTTAATACTACGTTCGCAGCCGATTTTTCAACACCAGTTATAGATGGCAAACCAGTAGATGCTTTTATAGCGGGAAACAATGAGGAAGCAATGCAAACAGTATCTGAGATGGTAAGAACCGCCGGCTTTAATCCGATTGTTGCCGGCGATCTATCTATCAGCAGAACATTGGAAGGCATGCAATTGCTGCTGATACAACTTGGCAATAAATACAACTATAACCGGCTCGCTGGCTGGAAGATCTTACACAATTAATTATTCAATTTTTTAACAACATAAACAAACAAGTAGAACAACATGAAAAAGTTCATCATTTTAGCTTCCGCTTTCGTAGTCCTTGCAGCTTTCACAACCCTTAACGGTATTTGGAAAAGCGATCTTCCACATTCACAACTTGGCTTTACCATTACGCACCTTGGCATAGCTGATGTATCAGGCACGTTCAATGATTTTACCACCACCGTTACTTCATCAAAGCCCGATTTTAGTGATGCCACTGTTGAAATGACTGCGAAAACTGCTTCCATTGACACAAGAGTAGAAGCCAGGAACAATCACCTGAAAAGCGCAGATTTTTTTGATGCAGCGAAATTTCCAACAATGGATTTTAAAAGTACATCACTGAAAAAAGTAAGTAAGAACAACTACAAGCTCACCGGCAACCTAACCTTGCACGGCATTACCAAACCTGTTACGATGGATTTGAAATACAAAGGTTCTGTTGAAAACCCGATGAGCAAAAAACAAACACAAGGCTTCCAGGTAACAGGTGTTATCAAGCGTTCAGACTTTAGTGTAGGCAATAACTTCCCTGCTCCAATGCTTAGCGACGAAGTACGCATTAAAGCCGACGGAGAGTTTATACAATAAAAAATATTGTTCTAACAAAAAAACAACTATGAAAAAAATAATTAGTGTCAGTCAGGCTTCAACCCCAATTGATATCGCTCTTTTGATAGCCAGGGTTGGAATAGGAGCTTTAATGCTTACGCATGGCCTGCCAAAAATGGCGATGCTTTTTTCCGGTCAGCCCCTTCAGTTTCCTCCCATGATGGGCATGAGCGCTGCCATGTCGCTTAGCCTTACCGTATTTGCAGAAGTGATCTGCTCAGTGCTTTTATTAACCGGCCTTGTAACAAGACTGGCTGCTATTCCGCTGATCATTACCATGCTGGTAGCCTTGATCCTCGTTCATGCCGCAGACCCTGTTGCCAAACAGGAACCTGCCCTTCATTACCTATTAGTATACGTAGTGTTGCTGTTTGCCGGTAGCGGAAAATATTCGCTTGATTATCTTTTAGGAGGCAAAAGAATAGCCACCGGCAACACAAGGAAGACAGATGCTGCATTTGCTGTATAAGCAATCATTTGAAAATGAAACGGAAACAATTTATTGGAACATTGATAACGGGACTTACAGGCATGACAACGTTAGCTGCATTCAAAAGTTTTACTAATGACTTAAAGGAACAAGAACAGGTTATGCCTGTTCTGTTCGTTGGTCATGGTTCACCAATGAATGGAATTGAGGATACAGAATTTAGTCGCAGGTGGACATCAATGGCAAAGGAGATACCGACACCAAAAGCGGTGTTAGTGGTATCGGCACATTGGTTTACCAAAGGCACTAAAATAACTGCCATGGAATTTCCTAAAACCATCCATGATTTCGGTGGATTTCCGCAGGAGCTTTTTGATGTTCAATATAATGTTCCCGGCAACCCTGTATTAGCAAAAGAAACAGCCGGTTTACTTCATTCTGCTCATGTGGACCTAGATCATGACTGGGGTTTAGATCACGGTACATGGACCATCATCAGGCATATGTACCCGGATGCAAACATTCCTGTTTTACAGCTAAGCATTGATTATACAAAAGGGCCGCAATACCATTACGATTTAGCAAAGGAATTATATGCGTTGAGAAAGAAAGGTGTATTGATAATTGGAAGCGGAAACATGGTTCATAATTTACGCATGATAGCTTACGATAAAATGAACGAACCTGACTACGGGTATGATTGGGCAATAAATATCAATGACAAGTTCAAGCAGTTGATCAATGATGGTGACTACAAACCACTGATCAATTACCAGTCTTTAGGTAAGGAAGCAAATCTTGCTATACCAACACCGGAACATTACTTACCCCTGATGTATACCTTGGGTTTAAAAGGCAGTACCGATAAAACTTCATTCTTCAATGATAAGGCGGTGGGTGGTTCTATCACAATGACTTCGGTAAAGTTTGACGCCAATTAATTTGCGATTTTTGCTTTATAACAAACTCGCTGCACCAAATAACTATTTTGAATTAAGTCTTTTGGACTGTAGAACTTATGGTTCCTGTCGCCGCCTATGCCAAAGGTTCGAGAGGATTTCAGTTTGCTAAGTAATCAATCTTCTGAACGTACAAGAGTGCGACGCAACAGACGATGATAGTAGCAATGCCGGTGGTCAACAAAAAAATAAACATCACTTATTTCGTCTACAGAAAAGATACCCTTTTCATTCACTTCCCGCCGTAAGCTTTGCCAATTGGTATCTCGTCCATTTCAAATGCATCTATCTCTAAAAAGTTCACAATGCATGAACGATAGAAGTTCAGCGAACGGGCTGCTTTTCGGACGTCAGCAAGAACGAAGTATTGAAAATAATGTACTTTGGAGTAAGAACCTGCCCCGGTAAAAATGCCGGCGGTACTCTTAAAATAAGTACAACGACAACCAATGAATGAAACGAAATTCAATCTTGCGGTATTGATTGATGGAGACAATGCCCAGGCTAAATTGATCAAAGAAATTTTAGAGGAAGTATCTAAATATGGCAAAGCCACGATACGAAGAATTTATGGAGACTGGACAACTCCACACATGAATAGCTGGAAAGAAATAATTAACCAGTATTCTATTAACCCGATACAAAAGTTCTCTTACACAAGCGGGAAAAATTCAACAGACAGCGCACTGATTATTGATGCAATGGACATATTACATAGTCAAATTGCAGAAGGCTTTTGCATAGTTTCAAGTGACAGCGATTATACAGGGCTTGCAAAACGAATAAGGGAAGAAGGACTTTTTGTTATGGGCATCGGCAGAAAAACGACTCCAATAGCATTCGTCAACTCCTGTGAAATTTTTACTTTCAGCGAAAACCTGGTGTTGCAAATAGCGCCGGTTGCAGAAACTGCAACAACTCCTGAGCCTAGAACCGCACCGAGGAAATCACCGGGAAAAAGCCGCGGGAAAGGAGAAGTAAAAAAAGAATTTCCAACGATTGATATGAACATTATTGATAAGGCATTTGAGATCTCTACTAATGGGGAAGATGAGGCCTTTATTTCCAAGGTTGGTTACTCTTTAAGAAAAATTGATCCAAGCTTTGACCCAAGGACCTATGGATATAAAACGCTGACACAATTGTTTGAAAGTATAGGCAAATATGTGATTGTAAAGAACGAAGTAAACGGACTGAATCATCCTCTTGTAAAGATAAAATAACCTCCTGTCCGTGATTGCCTAAAACCAAACTATATGGCACAAAATGAAGAACTGTCAAACAGGATCAGGGTGGCTCTTGCCGAGACTCCAAAGGTGATAGAAAAAAAGATGTTTCGTGGTACAGCCTTTATGGTTGACGATAAATTGTGTATCACCGCTGGTGATAATTATATCATGTGCCGCATTGACCCCGCCCTTTACGAAGGTCTTATAACGAACAAAGTATGCAGGCCCGTTGTAATGAAAGGACGCGAACTGAAAGGGTATGTTTATGTGGACGAAGCTGAATTAAAAACAGTAAAAGAATTGGATCATTGGGTTGCCCTCTGCCTTGACTTTAACCCCAGGGCAAAATCTTCAAAGAAGAAAACAAAGGCCCGATAACAGGGTTCATGATTGAACGTTTTCAAACTGCTTCCATCTCCCGCTATTTTTTCAGTGCCTGCCTTTTTAGTTCGTTGATGGACTCTTTGATATTACAACTAGACAGTCCATGCATCTTTATCACAAAAATGCCAGCCGGTAAGCAAGGAAAAGAAAGTAAAAGAAAATTCTTCGGCGTTTTTATATACAAGCGACATATCCCTTTCAATACTTCGTGCAAATACAAGTCAATTGTATATATCTGACGCAGCCCAGCCATTAACCAAGTAATTATTTCATCAATTCTACAGATGACGTCAACAAATAGATGGTAAAGAATGTTGCTGCGATAGCAGGTCGTCCGATGGCATAGTATTTTGTTCCGTGTTACCTATCAATCACCTTTTCTTTATTGAAGACAAATCACAAAACAAGGTAAAATCATAAAAGCCTTACAGGAAATAATGAAGAACCTGATGCGATCAGTCATCTGTTTTTTAATCCCAACCTTGAAAAGAATTGCTGTGTTACATTTTTCAAACCAAGTGGAATCATGATGTACTTCACAAAGCATTTTTTTATTTTTTCAGCATCCATTTTCTTATTTGCCTGCGGGAGTGATGAAAAGAAAAGTGCAGCACCGGGTATGGGCGGCGCCAATGCCGTAAAAGATTACCCGGTACTCACCATTACACCTCAAAGCACAACCTTATATAGCGAGTACCCTGCTACTATTCAGGGCCAGCAAAATGTTGAGATACGTCCAAAGATTGATGGATACATCGACCGCATGTATGTAGATGAAGGCGCAACAGTAAGGCAAGGCCAGTTGTTATTTCAAATCAGCGCTCCACAATACGAACAGGAAGTGCGAACAGCTGCAGCGAATATAAAAATTGCACAGGCCAATGTAAATGCAGCGCAGATGGATGTTAACAAGGTACGTCCATTGGTAGAAAAAAATATTTTGAGCAAGTATGAGCTTCAATCGGCACAGTACACATTACAAGCAAGACAAGCTGCTTTAGCACAAGCTAATGCCACGTATGCAAATGCAAGAACCAACCTTGGTTATACTACCGTTACAAGTCCCGTAAGCGGAATTGTAGGAAGTATTCCCTATAAAATAGGAAGCCTTGTAAGCAGTAACACGGCACAGCCGTTAACTACCGTCTCGAACGTTGGAAACATCTATGCCTATTTTTCCATCAACGAAAAGCAAGCACTTGCATTTTCGCAAAATACCAAGGGCACAAATGCGGCAGAACGGCTGGCCTCCATCCCACCGGTATCACTTGTACTTGCTGATGGTACGGTGTTTTCCCAGAAGGGCCGCATTGAGGCTTCCGGCGGACAAATCAACACCCAAACAGGTGCTATCAGTGTAAGGGCAACGTTCCCAAATCCTGGTAACCTGATACGAAGCGGAAGCACCGGCGCAGTGCGCATTCCGCAAACAGTTGACACGGCTATTCTTGTTCCGCAGAAATCAACGTATGAAATTCAAGGGAAACTTTTTGTTTACCTGCTTGGCGATAGTAACAAAGTAAAAAGCGTGGAAATAAGAGTAATGCCGAATAGTGGGGGTCAATATTATGTAGTGCAGGAAGGTTTGCGTGCCGGTGATAAAATCGTTGTGGAAGGCGTGGCCTCACTTCGCGAAGGGGCGGCCATACGGCCAAGAGTTGTAAATGCGGATAGCGTAAACAACCAGATGAAAAACAGCACTTCCCGCCAACAGCAATGATGATGACAACCCATGTTCCTTAATTGAATTGTATGTTTAATCGCTTTATTGAACGGCCTGTACTTTCCACGGTAATTTCTGTATTGATCGTTGTGTTAGGTATTATCGGCTATGCTGCATTGCCCATTTCGCAATACCCGGAAATTGCACCGCCAACAGTTGTTGTATCAGCTTCCTACCAAGGTGCAAATGCTGATGTTGTATTGAACAGTGTCATCGTTCCGCTGGAAGAACAAATCAATGGTGTAGAGGGAATGACTTACATGACATCCTCTGCCGGTAACAATGGAAGCGCAAGAATAACCGTCAATTTTGCTTTGGGAACCAACCCTGATTTGGCAGCCGTAAACGTGCAGAACCGTGTGTCCCGTGCATCCGCTTTGTTACCTGCTGAAGTGACCCGTGCCGGTGTAACGGTAGCGAAAAGTCAAAGCAGTAACCTGGTAATTTTTTCACTCTACAGCACCAATCCCGCATACGACCAAACCTTCCTGCAGAACTATGCACAAATCAACTTAGTGCCGCAGATACAGCGGGTGCAAGGTGTGGGATCAGCAACTGCATTCGGACAAATGGAATACTCTATGCGCATCTGGTTGAAGCCCGATGTGATGGCAACGTATGGGTTGATTCCTTCGGACATCAGTGCCGCCCTGGCCGAGCAAAATATTGAAGCAGCGCCGGGCCAGTTTGGCGAACAGGGCGGACAAGCTTTTCAATATGTCATTCGTTACCGGGGCCGTTTAAGAAATGCAGAGGAATTTGGTGATGTGATTGTAAGATCTGTGGGTAACGGGCAACTGTTGCGGTTAAGAGACATCGCACGCATCGAATTGGGTGCCTTGAGTTATGCCAGCAGCACCACCACAAATGGCAATCCTGCTGTTGGTGTGGCCATCAGCCAGACCGCAGGTTCCAATGCGAAACAAGTGATTGAAGGAAGCCTGAAAATTTTAGATGACGCCGCTAAAAACTTTCCCCAGGGAGTGAAGTACGTCACGCTTTCCAACGCCAATGAATTTTTAAATGCTTCTATTGACAAAGTCATTCACACATTAATAGAAGCATTCATATTGGTGTTCATTGTAGTCTTTCTTTTCCTGCAGGACTTCCGTTCAACACTCATTCCCGCCATTGCTGTACCCGTAGCTATTATCGGAACATTTTTCTTTTTGAACGTGTTTGGTTTTACCATAAACCTCCTTACCCTGTTTGCACTTTTGTTGGCCATTGGTATTGTGGTGGATGATGCTATTGTGGTAACAGAGGCTGTGCATTCAAAGCTTGACGAGGGTTATACATCTGCTTTGGATGCCAGTAAGGATGCCATGAATGAAATTTCAGGCGCCATTATTTCTATTACACTGGTGATGGCAGCTGTGTTTATACCGGTGAGTTTTATCACCGGTTCGGCGGGTGTGTTTTACAAACAGTTTGGATTAACGCTCGCTATTTCCATCATTCTTTCTGCCGTCAATGCCTTGACTTTAAGCCCTGCGCTGGCAGCCTTGTTTTTGAAGCCACACAAAAAAGAAGGGCACAAAAAGGTCGGCTTCCTGCAACGATTTTATGCAGGGTTCAACAGGGGTTTTGATGCAACAAAACGCCGGTACGAAAAGTCAGTTGGCTTTCTAATCCGTCGTAAGTGGGTAGCCTGGGGAATGCTTGGAATCTTCGTAGCGCTATTCTATCTACTATTTACAACAACGCCCCAGGCTTTTGTGCCGGAGGAAGACATGAGCGCTGTGATGTCAGATATTTCACTTCCACCTTCGGCTTCTACCGAAAGGGCTACAGAAGTGGCAACACAGGTTGAACAAATAGCAAAAAAAATTCCCGAGGTCCAGTCTATTTTAAGAATAACAGGACAAGGAATGATCAGCGGTGCCGGTACCAATAATGCAATGGTTATCATGCGGTTAAAACCGTGGGATGAACGCAAAGGCAAAGGGCAGGATGTGCAATCCATCATTGGAAAAATGTTCGGAATGACGTCGGGTATACGTGATGCCCGGATCATCTTTTTTGCACCACCAACCTTGCAGGGCTTTGGTACGTCAGCCGGTATTTCTTTTCAGTTGCAGAACAGATCCGGTGCCGACATTGCCACGTTTTTTAAAGTGAGTTCCGATTTTTTGGCGGCATTGAGTCAGCGTCCGGAAATTCAGTATGCCTCCACTTCTTTCAACCCTAATTTTCCACAATACATGATCGATGTGGATGTAGCCAAAGTAAAAGAAGCAGGTCTCTCTGTCAATGATATTCTTTCAACCCTGCAGGGATATTTCGGTGGTGTGTATGCATCCAACTTCAACCAGTTTGGAAAGCAGTACCGTGTTATGTACCAGGCCGAACCTAACTTCCGGGCTAACCCGGAAAGCTTAAACACTATCTATGTACGAAATGCATCCGGGACAATGGCTCCCATCACCGGCTTTATCACACTAACAAGAGTTTATGGTCCGCAATCCATTACCCGTTTCAACCTCTTTACATCCATTGGTATAACAGGTTCACCCAATCCGGGTTACAGTTCCGGCGATGCGATTAAGGCTGTTCAGGAAGTAGCGGCCCAGGCACTTCCGGTTGGCTACGGTTACGAGTTCTCCGGCATCACCCGGGAAGAGATTTCTGCCGGAGGGCAGCAGCTCTTTGTATTCCTTCTTGTCATCTTGTTTGTGTACTTGTTATTGAGTGCACAATACGAAAGTTATATCCTTCCGTTTGCCGTGTTATTGTCCCTTCCGTTTGGCATGGCAGGTGCTTTTGTTTTTGCCAAAATTTTCGGCATCAGCAACAACATTTATTTGCAGATCACCTTGATCATGTTAGTGGGTCTGTTGGCAAAGAATGCGATCCTGATCGTTGAGTTCTCGGTAGAAAGAAGACGGCACGGCATGTCGATTACGCAAGCTGCACTGGAAGGTGCCGAAGCCCGTTTACGACCGATCTTAATGACTTCATTTGCTTTCATCTTTGGATTGCTCCCGCTGATGTTGGCAAGCGGAGCCGGAGCCACAGGTAACCGTTCCATTGGTACCGGTGCCGTTGGCGGAATGCTCATTGGAACCATTTTCGGTGTGTTTGTAATTCCTGTTTTATTCATTGTTTTTCAGTCGTTGCAGGAACGTATTAGCGGCAAACCGATAGAACCATTAGTGGAATCAAAAGACAATAAAATAGCTAATGATGAAAGTTGAAGAAGGCTTGATAGAACAGCTAAATAATAGTGTGTTATGACCAAAAAGATAATAGGCTATCTCCTTTTTGTAATGGTACCAGTGTTGACGATGTTATCGTGCAAAGTGACGCAGCCGTATCAACTGCCTAACATGAGCACGTCAAATCTTTACCGTGATGTAAGCCCAACAGATACCGCCACTATTGCAACGCTTCCCTACACACAAATTTTTACCGATACCATTCTTCAGCGACTGATTGCCCAAGGCATTGGAAGCAATCCGGATTTGCTGGTGGCTTATACACGCATACAACAGGCAGAAGCATCTTACCTCCAAAGTCGTGCGGCCTTTTTGCCATCCTTGAATGCAAATACAGGTGTTACAACTTCACGCTTATCTAATGCACAAGGCCTTGGCGTACGCAACAGCGCAACAATCTATGAATTGGGTGTAAGCGCCGGTTGGGAAGCAGATATTTGGGGCCGATTGAGCAGTAGCAGAAGAGCAGCCTTTGCCAGTTTATTACAAACACAAGCAGGTGCAAGAGCCGTGCAGACAAGTCTTGTGGCGAACATCGCCAACTACTATTTTACTTTGCTTGCGTTGGATCAGCAATTGTTCATCACACGGCAAACGGTTGCTTACTGGGACACGACTGTTGTAACCATGCGGGCCCTGAAAGAAGCGGCAAGAGTAACCGAAGCCGCTGTTGTACAGACCGAAGCGCAGCGATATGCGGCAGAAGTCACCATTCCTGATTTACAGCAAAACATTCGTGAAGCAGAAAACGCATTAAGCATCCTGCTTGGTTTCCCACCAGGCCCAATCAATCGTACATCATTGGATGTACAACAGCCGATTGCTGTTTTGCAAACAGGCGTACCGGCACAACTTCTATCCAACAGGCCTGATGTGCAAGAGGCAGAGCTCAACTTTCGTTACCTTTTTGAACTGACCAATGTGGCACGGACAAATTTTTACCCATCCCTTGCTATTACTGCATCTACAGGTTTATCTGCTCTGACACCTGGAGCCATTTTTCAACCAGGTGCTTTTGCAGCCAGCATTGGTGCCGGGCTAACGCAGCCAATCTTTAATCAACGATTAAACAGAACGCGGCTCGAGATTGCACAGGCACAACAGCAGGGAGCTTTGATTAATTTTCAAAACACGTTGTTAAATGCAGGAAGAGAAGTCTCGGACGCTATTTCGTTGTACGGAACAGCCATAACGAAAATTGGTATCCGTAGCAATCAAATCACGGCGCTTAACAGATCAGTGTCTTATACAAATGAACTGTTACGATATGGGTTTGCTACGTATACCGAAGTTATACAAGCCAGGCAAAGTTTGCTACAGGCGCAGTTAGGCAGTGTGAATGACCGCTTGCAGCAATTACAGGCCGGAGTGAATTTGTATCGGTCGTTGGGTGGTGGTTGGAGATGATCTTTATAACAATTTTGGAGCTTATCCAATTAAGTCTATCCCTGCTATTGAAGTAGAATACTTTCATTAAGATGTCTACCTGTAGCAATCTAAATTTTGTTTTGCTTCTCCCCTTCTAACTAGAAAAAATTACACTCTTCATTAAAGCAGACCCTGAACATCCCCTTTAGTTTTGGATTGTAAATAACAGCGGCCAAGTTCACCGTATACTGATCTAGCTCTTTTGACCGATGAATTTAACCTGGATGGTAAGGGCAAAGTTCTCATTTTTTGTTTTGAATAAATTCCGCTACTGCTTCTGTAAAAATGTCGATCTCTTCACGGGTATTATAATAGCTGAATGAAGCTCTAAGCAAGCCGGGTACACCAAGGATTTTCATTAATGGCTGTGCCGTCAGGTCACCAGCTCTTACATCAATGTTGTATTCATCATTTAAAAAACGTTCCAGCTTTTTTATGTCATGCCCCTCTACATGAAAGGAAAGCACAGGCTCTTTTTCGCCACTGGTTCCCATGATGCGAACACGGTCCACCTTTGAGAGCTTTTGCGTTGCATAAGAGAGTAGTTCCTGCTCATATTGTTCCGTCTTATGCATGTCAATTTCATTTAGAAAATCGATCAAGGTTCCTGTAGCAATGATCTCTGCGAAAGGCATAGTGCCTGCTTCGAATTTCTTTGGTGGATCTGCAAGCGTTGGCTTTTCAAACGTCACTTCCTTTGCCATATCTGCACCGCCTTCATAGGGAGGTAATTTTTCCAGCCATTCTTTTTTTCCATACAATACCCCAACACCGGAAGGTGAGCCCATTTTATGACCAGAAAAGGTATAAAATTCACAATCCAGCTCCTGCATGTTTACAGGCATATGAGGGGCTGCCTGTGCGCCATCCACCATTACCGGAATGCCTTTTTTGTGAGCAAGTGAAATCATTTCTTTAACCGGAAGTTTATTTCCCAGTGCATGGGAGGTATGGGAAAAAGCAACAATTTTTACTTTACTGGTTAGTGCGGTTTCATAGGAGGCCAGGTCGATCTCTCCCCTTTCATTGATCGGCGTAACGGTAAGCTTTGCCCCTGACTGCGTACATGCAAGTTGCCAGGGAACAATGTTGGCATGATGCTCCAATGCTGTGATAAGCACTTCGTCACCTTCTTTCAAAAGACCTCTTTCAAAGCCCCCTGCAACCATGTTGATGCTTTCAGTACAGCCGCGGCTAAATACAATTTCCTTGTCACTTTTAGCACCGAGAAAGTCAGCCATTTTTTTACGGGCATCATCCAACTCCTGCGTTGCCTTCTGGCTTAAAGAATGCGATTCATTGGGCTTGGCATATTCCTCTAAATAAAATTGATAGAGCTTATCCATTACCCTTTTCGGCTTTTGACTGGTGGCAGCACTATCCAGGTAAATGATTTGCTTTCCATTGATGGTCTTATGCAGCATAGGAAACTCGGTCCTAATTTTCAAAATATCCAATCCCTGGTTCTCTCCTGTCGCAAATTTTACATCATTCATAAGAGCAAACTTTAAATGGTTAAAGGGTGAACATATCAAGAATCATACTTTGACCTGAAGCACAACAGCACGGAATGAATGCGTATGGTAATACGCAAATTTCAATAAAGACTGTGTCTTAATAATCAATAACAAAAAGATGGGCCTTGCCCTGAATATTGCCTCTTACTTTAATTCTTCCGCTATTTTCAATTATAACAACTTTGGAACTTACCAGACAAGAGTCGAACGAGTTATTACAGGATTTAATAACACTTACACAATGTCTTGGTTGACTATGAGCAATTAATATCTGAATGGTTATTTGTATTTATGGTTTGACTTTTTGTTTTAACCCGGTAAGGTCTCTACTCGTGTTATGACCCTGCGATATTTCATACTGTTTGCTGCTCCATTCATCAGAGGGCTTAACAAACAAGCTTCCCTGGAGAACCATAGTTTAAACATCGGTATCTAGTTCGTTCAACGCCACAGGTAATGCACAATCGTCTTTCAAATTTTTTGCCTGGCTACCTTATCTTTCAATCGTCCATAACCCGGTTCATCATCATCATAGATAGGACGAGGATTCATTTGCTGTTCAATTCCGGGTTGTTGGTCCTGGTGCTGCGGCGGCATTTCTTTGGGCATTTGTTGTGCTTCCATACTTCAATATTTAGTAGGAAGTATGCTCACAAATTATCTGCCTGTTACATCTCATCAACATAGATATTTTTTACCGTGTCAACTAAGGGGAGTTCATCCATGATTTAGGAATAGAATTCGTGATGATTTTTTGTAGAAGCTATCCAGATCTGTTTGCAGCAATATTTCAGCTGTTACAAACGAAGCCTACTTTTAAACGCATTAAATGAAAGACGGAAACAACCAGCTCAGAACCGCGGATATGATGCTGACATCGCCTGCAGGTACACCGTACCCTTTTACAATTATTATCCGGGATGCATGGCCAATAAAACATCCTGTTTGCGCCTTTGAAATCAAGGGCACAGATCCGAAAACGGCTTTTGCAAAAATGTGTAAATACGAGCTTGACAACCGCGAACACAAAGCTTACCTTGATTTTTTTGAGAAGCTGTCAAACGATTTCGGTTTACGATTGCCGCAGAACCGAAAACCTGCAGAAAAAAAGGTATTCAATATAACTTATCGTAAAGTACTTACAGAAAACCTCCATCCCGGAATGATATACGGTTATGGCGATCCAGCTATTATTCGTGTAGACAACCGGCAAGGTTTTGCAGCAGCCATATATTATGTTGTTTCCACTTCTAACGATGCTCCGGATTCCTTTCCAATTGTCCGGTCAAAGGACCTTGTAGATTGGGAATTTGTGGGCTACGTTTTTCCTCGGGGTCATAAGCCTTTGTGGGCATCAGATGGTGAAGGGATCAGTGATTACTGGGCACCTGAAATGCATTGGGTTAAGGATGAATACAGGGTATACTTTGTAGCCCGTGAAAAAGGAAGTCTTGAGCTTTGTGTCGGGATGGCGCGGTCTGCAAAACCAGATGGACCTTTTGTTGCCGGTGATGTTCCGGTATTGAAAGGAAATGTAATTGACCCTCACTTATTTGTTGACAATGATGATACCGCGTACTTGTATTGGAAAGAAGACAATAACGATGTATGGCCACGTCTTCTTCTTGATCTATTGTACGAACATCCAGAGTTGATGACTACAGTTTTTACTGAAAAGGAAGACATTGCATCAGCTTCCTTTGTTATTAGTTTATGGCCATGGGCCCGTATGCTTGAACCAATGGAACGCTTTCAAGCCATTCAGCTATTCATCGAAGTAATAATTTCCCGTTATACAGATTTTTATGACCGGCTGAAAATGATTTCGGAAACTAAAGATGTTACATTGAAGGAAAAGATCGTGTCTATTCTTCACTATATGAAGACGCCCATGTTTGCGCAGCAATTATCAGCAGACGGGTCAGGGTTCATTGGAGAAAGAATCAAGATACTGGAAAACGACCTCGCCTGGGAAGCACACCTGATAGAAGGCATGTGGGTAACAAAGCAGGATGAAAAGTATTACCTGTTTTATGCCGGCAATGATTTTTCAACCAGCCAATATGGAATTGGTGTCGCCATTGCTTCTTCACCCATTGGTCCATTCCGAAAAATGGAGAAACAACTCTTGCAATCAACTGGTAACTGGTGGGCACCCGGACATCCTTCGCTTGCGCTCAATCCAACCGGCAAACCAGAGTTGTTTTTACATGCGTTTCCCCCAGGTAAAGCTGGCTATAAACAGTTCAGAGCTTTGCTTTCTATTCCCGTTTATTTTACGGAAGAAGGCGTTTATGTAAAATAACTTTTGCACTGCTTTACCAGGAATTAATGTTATTTGAAAAATTGCTTAAGGCACAATCGGGCGGTATAAATGACCAGTTGCAGCAATACAGATACTTAAAGGAATAGTGAATGTCATCACAGCCAATACTACCGCTAACATCGGTGTCCGTTGCACAACTATTTTTTAAGAAGAAGTAAGCTATTTTTTTAACCGGTTATCCTTTTTTTTGGAAGCAGCAAAAAAGTGTTGATCTGCGGATGGGGGACCATTTTTTCCTGTCCCCGAAATCACACCAAAATGTGGTGTACATATGGAGACATTTGGAGCATTTTGCATTTTGTAAAAAACAAAAAGCCTGAAAATCGTTGATCTTCAGGCTTTGCATTACTAAAAAGCGGAGAGCTAGGGATTCGAACCCCAGGAACCTCACGGTTCAACAGTTTTCAAGACTGCCGCAATCGACCACTCTGCCAGCTCTCCGGCGCAAATATATACGCACCGGTTAAAACAGCAAAAACAAATTGGCTTCATCATTGATTTTTTACTCCGCTTCCTTTTCTTTTATCAAAACCAAGTCATTCATATCAATCTGCATGGGCAATAAGCCAATCTTCACTACTGCTTTTCTACCGCGCAACTCCAATACTTCACCAACCTGCAGGTTACGTTTCATTTTTACTTTATCGCCAATCTTTATTTCTCCGGCTACTTCCTCAAACTTATTATCCAACTGCTTTTGCTTTTTGCTTGCTGATTTATTTTCAGCCTTATTAAAAAGTAAAGCAGCCATTTCTTTCACCACTTTAGCCTTATCATCCGACTTCTTCCATTCTACTACCATGGTGCGCAGCTTACGTTCCATATCTTTTAAGTAAGCCAGCTTTTCTTCTGTAACCTTATTTTGCTCCTTCAAAATTTCTACCTGCTGGTGATGTCGTTCTTTATTTAACACGGTTTCCATCTCTTTTTTCAATCGCTCATTTTCTTTCACAAGCCGGTGCAGATCTTTTTCCTTTTCCTGTACTTTTTGCAGATCCTGTTCTGTTGTATTCAGTAATTTATCTAAAGTAAAATGGTCTTCATCAACCATTGCCCTTGCTTTTGAAATGAGACGTTTATCTAAACCAATTCTCTCGGCAATGGCAAATGTGTAAGAGCTGCCGGGTTTACCTACGGCGAGTTTGTATAGCGGCAACAGGTTCTTTTCATCAAATGCCATCGCGCCATTAATAATGCCGGGTGTTTTATTCGCCATCACCTTCAGGTTAAGGTAGTGAGTGGTTACAATGCCAAAAGCATGCTTGCGGGATAGCTCCTCCATGATCACCTCGGCAAAAGCTCCACCCAAATTCGGATCGCTGCCACTGCCTAATTCATCAATAAAAAATAATGTTTTGCCGTTTGATGTTTCCATGAAATGCTTCATGCTTAATAAATGGCTGCTGTAGGTGCTTAACTCAAACTCCAGGCTTTGCGTATCACCTATATGAATCATCAATTGCTTGAAAATGCCAAACTGTGATGAAGGATGCACAGGTACTAATAACCCGCTTTGCACCATTAACTGTAACAAGCCAACGGTTTTCATGGTAACCGTTTTACCGCCGGCATTGGGTCCGCTGATAACTAATATTCTTGCAGTATCATCCAGCGTTAAATCAACCGGGATAGTTGGTTTACCCGAACGTTGGTTATATAAAAACAAAAGGGGGTGATAAGCCTTTACAAGATGCAGGTGTGCTTTGTCAATTACAACCGGGTATTCGCCTTTTACATCCAAAGCAAAAGCCGCTTTTGCCCTTATAAAATCATACTCCCCAACTATGTTGTGGTAGACCGTAAGCAGAGAAGCGTACTGACCTAAACGCTTTGTCAGCTCCCGTAAAATGCGATAGACTTCTTTGCGCTCCGAGATCTCTAATTCATGCACATCATTGTTTAATCCAATCGTTTCTTCGGGTTCAATAAATGAGGTGCGGCGACTATCGCTTTCGCCATGCAGGATTCCTTTGACGGTTCTTTTTTGTTCGGCAAAAACAGCCAACACACGACGGCCGTTCATAAAGCTTTCTTCGATCTCTGCTAAATAACCTTGTTTGTTTAAGCGTTGTACAATACGGTCGAACATACGCCGTAGTTCACCACGTTTACGGTACAATCCCATCCTGATGTTTTGTAATTCATCTGATGCATTGTCTTTTACATTGCCGCTTTCATCAATCACTTCATCAATCAGTTCCCTGATCTTCTTTTCGTAATGCGTGTTACTGATTACTTCTGCTAAACCACTATAGGCTTGTTTCCTCTCAACATCAAACCAGCGAAAGAGTTTTTCCATGCTCTCTGCCAGCTTACGTATGTCTATTAATTGTTCGCCGGTTAACAAAGCACCTTCAATACTCAAAAGGCGCAATTCTTTGCCCAGGTTCAATACATAATCGTTCGGGAAGTAACTAGCATTTTGCAATAGCTGCTTGAACTCATACGATTGTCTTAGCTCCCTTTCAATAAAGTCTTTGCGGGTATGTATGCGCAGTTCCAGCGCCTTTGTTTTTGCGTAGTCGGTGCGACATTTTTCGTGAAGTAATTTTTTGATCTTATCAAACTCCAACTGCACTGTAGCCGATTCGGGGTAAATTTTCATTCCGTCTTTTCTATAAATTTTTGCAAAGGTAAAAGCTAACAATAATCCTCTATTCCATAGTTATGTTTCCGAACCTTCTGTTAAAAACCTTTTGTTAGCTTTTCGTTTCGTAGTTTGAGAGTCAAATTTGTAATCTAACCGCACAATATGCTATCTAAACTTTTTATCTCTTTATTTAGTCTAAGCACAATTGTTGCCTGTAATTCAGAAAAAAATTATAAGGTCATGAGTACATCTTTAAATACGGCTATGGAAAATACGGATACGGCCACCTTCGGTACCGGTTGCTTTTGGTGTACCGAAGCCATTTTCGAACAACTAAATGGTGTAACAAAAGTAACATCGGGATATATTGGCGGCAAGAAAGATAACCCTACATATGAGGAGGTTTGCGATGGTTCTACTGGTCATGCCGAAGCGGTGCAGATAGTTTATGAACCCGCTAAAATTTCTTATGATGAATTGCTTGAAGTATTTTTCCAGGTACACGACCCAACAAGTTTAAACCGCCAGGGCGCCGATATAGGAACACAATACCGCAGTGCTATTTTTTATCATACACCCCAGCAACAGGAAAAAGCGGAACATTATAAAAAAGCAGTAGATAAAAGTGGTTCTTACGACAAGCCAATTGTTACAGAAGTTACCGCCGCTACTAAATTTTATGCTGCTGAAGATTACCACCAGGAATACTATCAAAACAATAAAAATACAAATCCTTATTGCTCTATTGTTATCCGTCCGAAGCTGGATAAGTTTCAGAAGGTATTTGGTAAAAAAGTGAAGAGCAATTAAAAAATTTTATCGATAAATAAATTAAAAGAGATGCAAAATTTGCGTCTCTTTTTTTATGATACCAGCAAGAAGTTCTTTGAGCATCGCCTGTTGTGTCACTCACTTGTACGTTCAGTTCATTATTGAGCAGAGAACTTCAACAAAAAAGTTGCAAAGTAGCAACAATTGCAAAGCAAGTTTGCTATTGCAAAGTCTCTCCCTTGCCATGCCGAGGAACGAAGCATCTGAAGTTTGTAATTGAATGAATATTACAATCAGTTATGCCCTTACATCAGCCTTTTATAGTAAAGTTCAAACATCCCTCCACAGCCTGTGCTGACGAAGGAAGCATCGGGATGACAAAGTAAAATCACTATGATAGCAGTAAGATTGAATGTTTAAAGAGTAGTTGTTTAATGATGAATAGAATTACAAAGCGTACAAGAGTGCGACGCAAGACAAGCTAA
>JAQBNG010000178.1 GCA_028288675.1 Flavisolibacter sp.
TTCGGCATTTGAATATCTAAAAAAATAAGATGTACTTTTTTGCTGCTTACAAGTTCCATTGCTTTCAGCGGCGCATCAAACTCACCAACAAGAGCCAGGAAATCCACATCGGCGATATACTCCTTTAACCCTTTGCGGGCAAGTGGTTCATCATCTATAATTATGCAGTCGATCTTCATATTATTGATGTAGTGACAAATTTAATTCTACTCCAAACCAGCCTTCTGTTTCTTTCACTTTTAATTGATGTTTACCGGGATAAAGCAACTCTAATCTTTTTTGAACATTGGCCATTCCGATGCCCCCGCTTTTGTTAGTTTCAATTTTTTGTTCCGTAGTATTATAAACCGAAAAAAGCATCGAACCATTTTGCCTCCACAATTTTATTTGCACTTCGTTTTGTTTTCCATCTATAAAATGCGAAAGGTGCTTAAAAGAATTTTCAACAAACGGAATCATCAATAGCGGCTCAATATTAAATTGCCTTACATCTTTTTCGCAGCTAAATTCAATAGTCGTGTTGTTAACCCTTAACTGTTGCAGGTCAACATAGTCTTTCAAAAAATGGATTTCTTTTTCAATAGGTATGCGGCGGTCGCCACATTCATATAACTGGTAGCGCAACATCTCCGAAAATTTATGCAGCGCCTCCCTGGCGGCTGTATTCTCTTTATCAATTAAAAAGTAAACAGAGTTGAGTGAGTTAAATAAAAAATGCGGATTGATTTGCGCCTTTAGAAAATTCAGCTCAGCTTCTGCTTTTTCTTTGGCGACTATGGCCATGCGCTTTTGAAGTTGTATGTAGTCGAATGCGGATTTTAAAGCGATGCTTGCCAGCACCAAAAAAAACTGCGTGACAAAGTTGTTATACACGGCTTGCTTTACACCAATGTTTCGAATCATTTCTGTTAGAACAACTGATAAGGCTAACATTTTTACATAACTAAAAACAGCAACTACTGCAATGAATGCGATGGCAAACTGCAGGTATTTTTTTTGGTACAAAAGCCTTGGAACCACCACAAGGTTAACAAGGTAAATAACCAATGCAAGATCAATTACCTTGATAGTTGTTACCCATGCAGCCTGTGTAAAAGATGTATAATCCTGGTAACGCAGGTAATACCAAATGCCTGCGATCGCCAGCCAAAAAAGAAGGTGGTAAAATTTATTGCGGGTTATGTTTCCGGCTTGCAGCATAGCTCAAAATAAATCTACGAAATATAAAGCGCAGAAAACTTTACACGTTTGGCTCCTTCTGCTACACCTACAGTAAAAGCACTGCAGGTGTAGTAGTTCTTACCAGATGTATAATTTTTTCGCAACGACTATTTTTAGAATAGAGCTTTGTGTTTTAAAAAATCGGTTATGATAAAAATGCTCTTTTCTTCTGCCCTTTGTATGGCGTTTTCAAGTTGTGAACACACCAGCTCCCAGGTACAAAAAAACGAGAGCTCCAACCAAATAAAAGTAGGCGGACCATGCGAAGGCTGCGAAGCCATCTATGAAAGCAAAACGCCTTTTACTGCCTTGAATGAGGTGGACACACTGACGGATTTTAACGAGGCGGGCCCCAAGTTGGTCATTAGCGGGACGGTGTATAAAAGCGATGGGAAAACGCCGGCGCCAGGTGTGGTGCTGTATGTTTATCATACCGACCAAACAGGAAGGTACCGGGTTAATGGAACAGAAACCGGTTGGGGCACAAGGCATGGCAGCATTCGCGGATGGATGAAAACAGGCGCAGAAGGCCGGTATAAATTTTATACACTTCACCCGGCATCCTATTCAAAACAAGGCCCTCCGGCGCATATCCACATTACTGTAAAAGAACCAAGCAAAGCAGAATACTGGATTGACGACTTTCATTTTGACGATGATCCTTTTTTAACTGCAGAGGATAAAAAGAAATTTCAAAATCGTGGTGGCAACGGTGTGCTTCATTTAGAAAAAAGAGGCAGTATCTATTATGGAGAACGGCAAATTTATTTAGGTAAGGGGGTCACCGATTATCCTCCGGAAAAAACTTCGGTGCTGTCAGATAATATCACCACTGGTAGGCTGGTTTTAAAGTAGAAATCTTAGTGATGTTTACCGGCTATATAGCTTTTGCCTGCTAATAAACCTGTAAAAAATGCGTTGATGTAGAATTAAGCCTGTTTAAAAAAAAGGTGCAAAAATGGGTGTAGCTTTAAGCTAACTAAAAACTCAGGCGATGAACCAACATCTAATCTCCCGGATCGCCATCTACCTCCTGTCATTCGTAATGATCTTTTTTGGCATCCAGCATTTCACTAACCCTAACGGTATGGTCTCAAGAGTTCCCGACTTTTTGCCCGGTGGCATCACGTGGGTTTATGTTGCAGGAGCTGCCTTTATCCTGGCAGCGATTTCATTTATGACCAACATCCTTGTACGTGTTGCTGCCTACTTGCTTGCGCTGATGCTCCTTATTTTTGTGCTAACCATTCACTTGCCACAGTACCTTGACACTGCTGATAAAGATTACCGGCAGGCTACTATGATTAATTTATTAAAGGACCTTGCCCTGGCAGCTTTTGCTCTTTACATCGCCAGCAATGCACGTCATCAAAAAGTGTTGGAAGAAACGAGCCTCGAAGAAGAGGAAAAAATATTGCACAAGCAGTTGAACGTAGTGCATGACTAATGCGTAAAGAATCTTGCTGACTACGGCGGTTAATAACTCATCTACCGTAAAGGTGCCATTTACTATAGTCAAGGCAACCACATCTTTAAGCGACCAACTTTTTATTTTTACTTGATGACTTTGTAGTTTTTATAAATAAAAAATTGTTTGCCCGTAATCTCCTCTAATAATTTCATAAGCTTTTCTTTAAAACTCATATTATTATTAGCGGGATCGTATTTAAATATCCAATCCTGGCTTGCTATAATTTCCTGCATTACAGCGGGGTGGGAATGGTTAAAAATTTTGAGAAAATCATACTCGCGGTAGCTGTATTCTTCTTTATGCCTTTGCTCATAATCCTGCACATATTCATCTGTCTGGTGATACCGTTTTGTAAACTCTAATTGTTTAGCTTTTAATTTTTTTGGAGGACGCACCCAACTGTAATGATACACCGTGGCCTCCACTTGTTTTGCCTTTAGCTTTTCGCCTTTTTCTGTACCATCGGGGTTTACAAACTTCCGAAACCCCATAGAATCTTTATAGCTTCTTATACCGGGATCATTTCTTACAATCCGGATTTCCCTTTGATGAAACCTGCGGGTGGGACAATAATGATTATAGTCGCCATAAAAATTAATAAAGCGTAGCAGAAAGCCTTCCACTTCTTTACGTTCCAGGTTATTCTGCATAGCTTTTTGCAGTCCTTCTAAATCTTCTTCATGCAAAACTTCATCGGCCTGTAAATGAAAAAGCCAGTCAGCATCTTTTGCGGCGTTATCCATCCCGATGTTTGCCTGCAGTGCGAATATTTTTCCACCGGTGCGCAGTTGTTCATCCCAAATGGTATCTACAATTTTTATCTTACTGCTATTTAGTGCAACAACAGCTTCCCTGGTGCCATCCGTACTATCTCCTATCACTACAATATATTCATCTACAATAGGCAGTAAACTTTTAATAGATTGAATAAATGGATACGCATAGGTAAAACCATTTCGTACATAAGTAAAAGCACTCACTTTCATGGTTAAACTAAATTATAATAGATCACTGGTTGTCAGGATGTAATTTCTTCCGGCTTATCCGTTTCGCCCCAATTCTCCGGCCGCATCTGCGGAAAGAACAATACATCCTGAATAGATGGCTGGTTAGTTAACAGCATACACAACCTGTCTATTCCAATGCCAATGCCCGATGTTGGCGGCATACCATATTCCAATGCCCGTAAAAAATCATGGTCAATAAACATGGCTTCCGCATCACCGCGTTCCATTAACCGAACCTGTTCTTCAAAGCGTTCCCGCTGGTCAATTGGGTCATTCAATTCGCTGTATGCATTAGCTATTTCCTTACCATTGATCATTAATTCAAAACGCTCTACCAGTCCGGGTTTGCTACGGTGCTTTTTGGTAAGCGGGCTCATTTCTACCGGGTAGTCAATGATGAAAGTTGGTTGTATATAATGAGGTTCGCATACGGCTCCAAAAATCTCATCTATCAATTTTCCGTGGCCTATAGAGGGATCAACAGCTATAGCCAGTTGCCGGCATACATCACGTAATCCTGCTTCATCCATTGCGCTTACATCATGCCCGGTATGTTCTTTAATAGCATCATAAATGGAGATGCGTTTAAAAGGTGCTTCAAAGGAAATGGTGCGTTCACCCACCATAACTTCCGTTGTGCCACATACATCAACCGCGGCTTTTTCCAAAAGCTTTTCGGTTACATTCATCATCCATAAATAATCTTTGTAGGCTGTATAAAATTCAAGTATGGTAAACTCGGGGTTGTGCGTTCTATCCATGCCTTCGTTACGAAAGTTGCGGCTGAATTCATATACCCAGTCAAAGCCGCCAACTATTAATCTTTTTAAATAAAGTTCATTGGCAATGCGTAAATAAAAAGGAACGTCCAATGCATTATGATGTGTGGTAAAAGGCCTTGCCGCCGCGCCTCCGGGAATGCTTTGCAGCACTGGTGTATCTACCTCTAAAGCGCCATGCTCATTTAAAAACTCACGCAGGGAGTTCATTAGTTTAGTACGTTTTACAAACGTTTCTTTTACAGATGGATTAATAACTAAATCAGCATAACGTTGGCGGTATTTAAATTCAGGATCAGTAACAGCATCATACGCATGTCCGTCCGCTTCTTTTACAATGGGCAAGGGACGAAGCGATTTTGCAAGAACAGTTATCTCTTTTACATGTACTGAGATCTCGCCCATTTTAGTGCGAAAAACAAATCCTTTTATACCAATGAAATCGCCAAGGTCCACAAGCTTTTTCCACACTATATCGTACATAGATGTATCACCATCTTTTACCAGATCATCTTTACGAACATAGATTTGGATACGGCCATGGGAGTCCTGTAATTCGGCAAACGAAGCCTTGCCCATATCGCGATAGCTCATAAGTCGTCCGGCAAGGCATACGTCTTTTAATTCGTCTTTTGTATCGTCGGTAAACGTGTTTTTTATATTGGCTGAATAATGTGTAACCGGGTATAATGGAGCAGGATATGGATCGATACCTAACGCCTGTAGTTGTGTTAGTTTCTCTCTGCGTATCGTTTCCTGCTCAGATAAATGTTGTGTCTGCATACTTCTTTTTCTGGAAGCGCAAAATTAGGGCTTCAAAACATCCTTTTACAAATTGAATGTTTGATATACCGGTAAACCAAAAACTTTTAGACACACCCGGTATCAATGATTTGAATGACTTTTATTACAGCCGACACGGAGATAAGGTGGCTATCGTAACAGATGGAAAGTATTTGAATTTTGTGGAATCTGGCCTAAGGTTTATTTAAAACAAAGTCAGCATTAAACAGGCTGGTTCTTACTTTTATCAGTTTGCAGGAGCCGTTCTCATAAACATATTCGTTGCTGTTTCCATCGGGGAAGCTGATCTTATAATGATGCTCCTTTATCTTTTTAATGGGAATAAACAGCTTATAGTTATCGGAAAAAACACTTGTGTAAAACGTCGGCTCCTGTGCATACAAACAGTGCGTATTATATTTCACGACAAAGTTTTTCAAAATTGTTTCTTCACCATCTTCTGTTACCGATAAGCCGGTGCCGTTATTTTTTATTTGCTGGTTTGCCCTTTCTTTACCATTTACCTGCCGGTTGAGAGAGGAATATTGCAAAACATCATTTTCATAAACAGAATTCTCCTTTACCTGAACATGAAAAGAAAGTATCATGCTGGCTTTTACATCCGATTCTATTGCATAGGTAGTTTTACTGCCCAACTTTACTTGCTTAAAATTGAGCTTACCTACTTGCTTGCCATGCCGGTTAATACTGTAGTTTAAACTTTGCTCCTGTGCAACAGCCAAAACAGGCAATGCATTTAATAGTAGAATTATGGTAATTCCTTTTACACATGCAAATAGAGTTTTAAAAAATGGGGGAGCGATTGAAGGCAGCTTATTAAAAAGGGTTTTGAGAAAAAGAGAAACATAGCTTGACATGAGCCTTTAATTAATAATGTTGCGACGTTACCGGGTTATTGTGATGTAAAGTAGTTTTATAAATGGGCAATCATAAAATAAATTCTATGGGGAGATTCGAACTAACGCATGCGATTTTATCAAATACGCCTACTTACTTTCTTTTTGAGATTAGTACACATTCAGTAAGCCGCATAAGTAAACCTGTTTAGCAGGATCTAAACTTCACTTCCGATACTTCACATTTTCCCTGTTATCCTTAACAGGTAAATCAGTCCAGAGAAGATCCACGATTCCTGCAAGCTCAGGGGAGTAAGCTTCCAACTGGGCCACTTCAGCCTTTTGCTGTGGGTTAATTTTTTCATCGCCTTCAAAATGTGCCATGATGCCTTGCCGGAACATTGGTGCTGCAAAAGTCGCCAGGCTGGATGGTGCAGAGAAAGGAGGGTTTGTCAACAGGTAATTGAAATAAACATCTAATTGCCCGCTGAGGAAAGAGTTGGAATATTCTGTAAAAGTCATGCCGTTAGGGAAGACAGCATTAATGGAAGTTACCTGCGTAGTGGTGATATCCAGGTCTTTATTCTTCATTATAATTCTCCGGTATGGAATGGGGGCTGTAACCAGAGAGCCTGTTTCAATATCAAACAACTCGTTACCGTCTTTTTCATACCGGGTAATGTCGCTGGCGTGGTAGTGCCCTGTAAAAATGATTCTCAAGCCGGCGTTCATCAATGATTCTGTAACCGGTTGCCAGTTGTCAATCACATACCCCGGATCAAGCTCCGTTTGGTTTGTGTAATGCTCTAACAGGTTATGATGCATCATGCCGAACACAGTGATGTTTTGGGCTTTGGCTTCGGCTAAACGGGCCAGCATCCAGCTAAGCGTTTGTGGCTTTATTCTTCCCGGGGTGGTAGACTTTGTTATGTTGTCTTCGTACCGGCAGGCATCAACGCCCATGATCCACAAACCGGCGTATGGCTGGGCTATATAGCTCAACGAATTCGGGTCGCGGCTGATAGCATTTGTATAACCGAAGGCTCCATAGATAGAACTAAACTCTGTGGCAGATATGCCAGGTGTAGGAATAGCATTATTACCATCGTAGCGCATTGCTTCCGGGTTAGCCACGTCGTGGTTTCCAGGCACTACGTAAACTTTAATGTTCTCGTTCTTCAAGCTCTGGAAAAACGAAGCCATTGATTGATGGCTGATGCGTTCACCATCTTTGGTAAGGTCGCCGGGTACAAGCAATATATCAGGCTTATCGGCTTTCAGATCGGCTAATACTTTACGGAAGATAGGATCGCTGTAAGCCAGTAGTTTGGGATCTTGCGCCAGGTACTCCTGAAACGCCTGCCCCTCAATTCCGTTGTTGGTAAAAAGGCCTGGATCGGTATAGTGGATATCTGAAACAATAGCAATTTTGATATGATCATTTTTCAGATCAAATACATTTTTTTCCGGAGCTGGCGGCTGATCATTCTTTTTACAGGAGAAGATAAATAAGCAACCCGAGGAAAAAAGAAAGAGAATCTTTTTCATGTTAGATGTTTTTAGGTAAAGCGAATAAATAGTGCGACAATGAAGTTTTGCTTTATGCCATTTTATGCGTAGAAGAAATAGATAAAAAATTATAGAAGCAGCCCGCTATGCGATCTTCTCAAACAACGGGCACTTATTTTCTTTCTCGGGCAACACTGTTTCGTTGGCCCGTATCAGCGAAATAATATTGTATGATTTTGTATGGCAAAAAGGACAAGCATGCACATCACCGGCAGAATCGATATACACACTTCTGCTGCCAGAGAAGCATCCTACTCTTCGCTGGTGATAACCATGATATAATAAGGTGGGATGGTTACTATATTCTGTAGCGTGATTGATTTGCGTAAATGTTTTTTCAAGCAGTGTAATATGATGCTCATCCAGCAGCACTTCTTTATCTGCATAATGGCCCACTTGCCGTGGCTCTAATACCTGTACAAACTGTACGCCCAGGCTTTTAGCAAAATCCATATAGGGGATTAGGTGTTCACCATCTAAAAAAGACTTTGTTGCACAAACGCTAAGGGCGGTAACAAGTCCATATCTTTTTGCATAAGCAACGGCATTTACAGCATTTACAAACGCATCTTCTTTACCCCGGAACAGGTTGTGCAGCTCCGGAATATAATGATCAATGCTAACCACTACACCTGTGCAGCCTGCGTTCTTTAAAAGCCACGCATTTTGTGGGGTGAAATTAAAACCCGAAGTAAGCACCCAGCAAGCACTTTGAGGGCTTGCATACTGCACAAGGTCAATTAGATCCTTGATGCGCACCATCGGTTCGCCGCCGCTGAAATGAATTTGCAGCACGCCTTCTTTTTGGTAGAGGTCTATCACTTTATACAGGTCGTCTTTGGTAAAAGATTCTCTTTGATTCAGGTTATCCCATTCAAAGCAATGTTCGCAACGCATAGGGCATTTACGGGTGATGGCAAGAAAAACAAATGACAGCTTCTCTCTTTCAGTAAGCGGCGATGCATGACGTTGCAATTCAGTTTTTATAAGGGAATCATACTCCTTTGAGGGCCAGCCGGGAGTGTATTGATTAAAATAATATTTGCCATCAACCCTGTACATTTTTTTCAGGTCGCCACCCCATACGTTGTTCCGCAGGGTAAGCATGGCTTTAAACGTTTGATACACTAATGCGGGCTTTTTTAAAATAACGCAGGCAAAATAAAAGATGCGCAGCTTGATGGCCCACCAGAGAACGGCTTTTTGTAAACGCGGTACCTGTTGCGATGAGGCGGAATGAACAATTGGAGAGACGGCAGGCCTTACCGCAGGCTGCGCAAACGAGGACAGTGAGGGGAGTATCGTTTCCATAACTAATTTTTATTACAATGATTATTTAGCAGCCATGAAGCGCAGGTTTTCTCTTTGTATTTGTTTATACAATTCTTTACCGTACACTGGAAAAGCATTTGGCTTTACAAATTGTTTTAGAAAAGCTACGTTAGGGCCGTTGGTAAAATTTCGGATGTGTTGATACCAGCCTTTTGTATGCAGAATAAAGGTTTGCGTTTTTGAAGGATCAACAACCGGTGCGGATTTGTAACTGATAGTTGCAGCATTGCCTATATGCGGTTGTTCTAAATAAAGCCCATCTTCTTTTTGAAGCGAAGGCAATGCATCTTTTCCGTTTTCATCTGTTGCGGTAACCGGCGATAGCTTTTCAATGGAGAACTTGTTATCAGCGGAGAAATCAAGTCCGGCATAATCAATCTCCCAGAACATAAAGCCGCTTGACAAGCTGATTTCTACCATGTCTTTGTCCGTATCAATTAAGTCAAGCGGCACAACAATGGTGCGGTTAGCCAACGGCCCGATAGTAGTAATATCTGTTATGTTTTTCCATCCTTTGCTGGTGTTAACAGAAACCGACAATGGCATCTTCTGTTCCTTGGTCCATTGTATTAATTCCTTAGCTGGTTTTTTAGCTTGCTTCTTCATGTACCTGGCATAATAGCTTCCAAAGCCTTTTGCCAGTTCGCCATAAAGCAGGTCAAGCCAATAAGCATTTTTCAGTGTCAGCACCAGCTTTGCCTTTTGCGCACAGGGTTCTTTTTTAAATTGCAGTGCGATGATATTGTCAGCATTTGCGGTAGTGGCGTCGTCCATATAAGCAACGGCATTATCGTTTTCTTTTTCTAATGCCGGCAATAGGTTTTTGTTGCCATTGAGCTTAGCGGCAACTGGTGTTTGCGGTGCCCCAATAGTGTATAAACGGCCGCTTTCGTCCGACAGGATTTTGGTACCTGCATCATGGGTAATTACCAGCAGGTTAGCAAAATCAGTGTATTGTTTTTCTTTTAACTCATTAGTGATTTTTAGCTGCAAACTACCGTCTGCTAATGGCGCCATTTTCAGTGGCAGGTAATCGTGCCTTGCCAGTTGCGGATAAATAGCGCCGCCATATATTTCGCCCTGCAGTGCAAATTCTTTTCCATTGTAAGCGCTTACAAACGGGCAGGAACTTTTGGTAGCGGCAACAATAATAGCAGCCACTGCAAAGACGCCCAAAGTGGTACCAATAGCTCCTATCACATAACTATTGGTTGTTCGTTTATTATCTTTCTCTATTACCTCAATCTTTGTCACCTTGTCAAGTGGCAGGTTAAAGTTTTCACCCGGCAGGGCGCTATAGTTAACAGATGTGTAAAGGTGTACCTCACTTAAAACAGCTACGTCGGTTAGCCCAATTTTGCTATATCGCATGTTTCCTCCCCTCCCATTTACCAGGTGCAGCTTATGTTCTGGAGGCAAAGTATCAAGCAACGCAGTAAGTGATTTTTGGTCGGCACTCACCACAATGTTTTTCATATACAAAGCCTGCGAGCCGTTGCGTAAAATAAAATGCCTGTTCTGCAGCCGTAGCGAGTCAATGGTACTACTGGCGTAGGAGCCGTTTCGGGCCGAAGCCGTCTTATAATAATTATGGCAACTGCCCGTCAGCAATAAAAACAGGAGACCGACTAACAAGTTGCGGCAATTTTTAAGCAATAGCATAGTAGATGATTTACATTGAATAAATAATTTTCTACAAAGGCTGGACAGTTTCAAAAGGAGGGAATCACCAATAGCTTTTACGAATTAAAACAGGTAACCAACAGTTAAGGCGGCAAAGCGATTTCGCCATTCCGAAAATGCATATATGCCGGCAGCGGCATTGGTAAAACCGTGCGTATAGGACAGGTTTATGGAGAACCCAATTGGTGTTTGATAGCCTAATAAAACATCAGCGCCAACATCAGTGGATTTAAAGCCGCTATATTGATTGCTATTTTTTGAGAAACTAATTACAGGGCCTGCGCCAATAAAAAAACCGCTGTGTTTTTCTTTAAATGAATGAATGATGTTCAGTGGTAACTCCAGGTAGGTAACACCATCGGAAGTAGAATAGGAATAGGAGGTGTTATTTGAACGGTAAGTGTAATCTTCATTTATACCTTTTCTTGAAAATTGCAGACCCGGTTGCAGGCTCCAATGCCCCTTTAGCGGAACCTGCAAAAAGGCGCCGGCTACAAAACCAGCAGAGCTTCTGAATGATCTTGTGGTGTTAGGCCTGGAAATAGAAGTTACTGTTGCCATGGACAGGCCGAGGCCAAGCTTTATTCCAACTTGGGTCTGTGCCTTTATACTGCTTGCAAAAGCGGTGAAGAATAGTAGCAGGCCAGGTAGTAATGACAGTCGCATTAGAAAAGTTTTTGTGTGAAGGTTAATTGAAAGCCTGGCGTTTTCCGGAACGTTAGTAACGGCGCGTTGGTTTGTGGAGCAAAGGGTTGGCAGCACAAGGAAAGCAACCGAAGAAAGCAGATCATTTTTTTCATAAGCAGTTGTTTTAATTGCGACCTGAGCGAAGAAGAATTGAAAAAAAGTTGTTTGGCGATAAATGTTAACCTGCACTAAAGTAGCCCTGCACCATACCCTGTTTCTAATTGAATTTTGAGGACTGATAAAATCAATTTGCATTTTTTGCAACTAATGAGTGACGGAGCATTTCTTATACAAATTTTTTATACTATCTTGACTTTGTATAACTGCCCCCCCTTTAAACTTCACTCCATGCCGGAAAAGCAAATTCAGGAATATCTTTTTCAACGTATTAAAGAAGCTTTGCCACCGGGCAGACCATTGGTTGAAACCATTTCCGAGGTTTTGCATATTAGCTACGATAGTGCTTACAGAAGAATAAGAGGGGAGACATTATTAGTGCTGGAAGAAGCAAAGATTCTTTGTCAGCAATATGCTATTTCTTTAGACCAGCTTTTAACGCTCAGGAGTAATTCTATTGTATTTGAAAGTGTAGAGATGAATCATGGAGCGAACGATTTTAAAACGTATTTGAAGGGTGTATTAGAGCGTCTTAAACAGCTAAATACATTCAAGCAAAAAAGCATCATCTATCTTACCAAAGACCTTCCTGTTTTTTACCAGTTTTGTTATAGGCCCGTTTTTGCCTTTCGCTATTTTTCCTGGACGAAAGCGTTATTCCGGCAACAGGGCTCTATTCCTACAAAATTTTTTCCCGATTGCCTGCCTCTTGATATTGAAGCATTGGGTGCAGAAATCATGTCTGTTTATAGCAAAATACCTTCTGTTGAAATATGGAACAAGGAAAGTATAAATAACATTCTGCAGCAAATAAGCCATTGCCAGGAGGCTGGATTAGTAACTGAAGGCGATGCCCGCGAGATATATGATGGCTTGCGTAAAACACTGGAGCATTTACAAATACAGGCCGAGTATGGGTGCAAGTTTTTGCCGGGAGAAGAACCACGTACCAAAAAGGATAATTATCAACTCTTTTATAATCGTGTTGGCTTAGGTGAGAACATTATACTGACTACCTATGATGATTATAAAGCGCTGTACTTTGATTATGATATGTTGAACTACCTGACCACCACAGACGAAACTTTTTGTAACGGGGCCTTCCTGCGCATGCAAACTATTATGCAAAAAAGCACACTCATTAGCAGCAGCAGCGAAAAGCAGCGCACTGTTTTTTTTAATCTTCTTTTTGCAAAGCTGCCGCCTTATGTGGTAATTAAAGAAAAACTGGTCTTATGAATATAGAAGCGATACAGGTGCAGCTGTTTCAGCAGATAAAAAACAAGACGAACGCCGCATCATTGGTAGATGAAATTGCAGCGGCTTTAAACATAAGCACGGACAGCGCTTACCGCAGAATACGAGGCGAGAAACCGGTTACACTTGAAGAAGTATATATTTTGTGTAGCCGTTACCAACTTTCGCTGGATGCGTTACTAAGCCTAAAAACCGATGCCATTTCTTTCCAGGGAAAATTTATTGACCCTGTTTCTTTTCGCTTTGAAGAATACATAGCATCGGTCTTGCAACAAGTAAAATACATGGCGTCATTTAAGGAGCGTTCGATGTATTATTTATGTAAGGACATCCCTTTGTTTCATCATTACCAGTTTAAAGAATTGGCTGCATTTAAATATTATTTCTGGCATAAAACCTTATTGCAGTCGCCCCAGTTTGTTTCAAAAAAGGTTTCACTCAAAGGCTATCCTGTTGAACTTTATGAGGCCGGAAGAAAAGCGCTGGACGTTTACAATCAAATAAACTCTTACGAGATATGGAACATGGAAAGCTTAAACGGTACGTTGCGGCAGGTGGAATTCTATCATGATATGCAGGCTTTTCAAAGCGAAGATGATCTACTAAAGATCTATGAATCGTTGGAAAGCTTATTCACCCATTTAGAGACCCAGGCAGAGTTGGGGTATAAATTTGACAGTAATGATCCTGACCGCAAACCGATGGCACGTTTTCACATGTATTTTAATGAAGTGGTGATTGGCGATAATTCAATTTTGGCGGTATTGGACGGTTCTAAGATTTGTTTTCTTACCCATACCGGTTTCAATTTTATTATGACAAGAGATCTACCTTTTTGTGAGAACCTCTATAGCTATTATCAAAACCTGATGCGCAAGTCAACATTAATCAGTTCTGTTAGCGAACGGGAGCGGTCAAAATTTTTCTCCGTGTTGCGTAACCGCATTGCTTTGCGAAAGGAGAAACTTAAAGTATCAATCTGAAGCAGGCAGCAAAATCATCGATATTTTGTTAGTTCACATAGAGCGGACGCCTTACTCCCAAATGGCACTAAATAAAACAGCAAAGCTGCAATCACCAAGGTTAAAATCATAGGGACTGTTCTGCTCAACTGCCTGATGTTGGTATTTACCCATCACCAACTTGTAAATTTCAACTGTTTGGGTTTCTATATCAATCATCAGGTAATAAGGAATTCCTTCAGCCTCATATTTTGGATACTTTGTATGGCGGTCCTTCATAGCCGTGCCTTCTGATAGTATTTCAACAACAAGATCAGGTGTAAAGTCAAGGTATCTTTTTATGATGGGTTTGCAAACGATAAGGAGGTCGGGATTGAATACTGTGTCCTCAGAAAGTTTATAATCGATAGGCTGATAAACTTTGCAGCCACAACTATTTTTTTTTAAAGCTTCCCTGAATACTGAATGGATATTTCCAGCAACCCACTGATGTTTGGGTACTGGCATTGGAGCCATCGCATAGGGGATACCATCAATCAGTTCCCAACGGCCTTCCCATTGGATGTACTCTTCATAAGTATATTGTGGCAGTAATTTGAAAGCTGAACTCATGATTTAAAATTAGTGAATATTCTCTGCAGCCAGCAACACCTGCCACGCTTCCTGCACCTTGTTTTCATCTAACAACTTTGCCGCATAGCTATGCACTTCTCTTTCCATATCGGTGGGATTGATAGAATAATACTGAACTATATTTTTTAGATGTTCATCATCAAACGAAGGTTGTACAACCGGCATCTCATTCACATTTCCTAACATTCCCAAATGGTTTCCAGTAAGCAGCTTACTAAACCTGATGCTTTCCGGCAACGTATCTATACCAATACCTAGTTTTATATTGGGCTTTGGAACAATGAACAGCGACTCCTTTGTTACCCTGCAATACCAGTCACCTCCTAATCTTGCAATGTGCTCTATTTTGGTTTGATCAAATTTTTTATCTGCATTCAATAAGCTGTCATCAATATGCAGCATCAGTACTTCGCAAATCACTAATTGTCCTGCGCCTCCAGCCTCGCCCAGCGATTTTATTTCAAGCACTTTGCATTCCAACTTTGCCTTGCTTTCCTTTACCATTGGCGGCTTAACAATTGTTGCCGGTTCTTTTGTAAAGCCTGCTTTTATAAATTCATCTGTTCCCTTTGGGTATTCGCAACTTGCCAGCGAGGCTTGCTGCACCATATCATAAGTAACGATATTGATAACTACTTCGGGAACCTCCTGTACATTTTGCAACGTGTGTTTTGTAGTATTGTCTCTTACTCTCCTTGCCGGCGAAAAAATAACAACAGGAGGGTTAGACGAGAACATATTGAAGAAGGAAAAAGGACTCAGGTTGACATTGCCCTCTTTATCAATAGTGGAAGCAAAGCAAACGGGACGTGGGGCCACTACATGCTGCAGGTAATATTGTTTGTCGATGGGCGAGAGATCTTTCAGGTCGAAAATCATGTGGCGAAATTAGTTGACTGGTTAAATAGTTGATTGTTTTATCAATAAGGTTGTTTTATAAAATGGGTCGACTGATCCACCAAATAAACCAATCACCCCTCTTACGAGCCGCTAGTCCATAATTCGATTATTAATGTAACATCACCACGCTTACATTCGTTCTACGAAGGAATTCGTCATTTAAAATCAAAACCCATTTTATGCGTAAAACAATGTTTGTAGCGGCCGCGGGTCTATTTATGGCAACTGCGGTAAATGCTCAAAAAGAAAAAAAAGAAACCATTGAGGGCAATGGGAACGTAGTTACCAAAGAAGTTCCGGTATCTACTTTTGATGCCTTAAAAGCAAGCGGTGTGTATGAATTAAATCTATCCCAGGGCGATAAAGAAGGTGTAAAGATTGAAGCCGATGAAAACCTACAGCAATACTTTACTGTTCGCAACGAAGGCAGCAAGCTGGTGATAGATATGAAAGAGCTGAACAACAAAAACCTGAAGCTGAAAAGCAAAATGAAAGTGTATGTGACCTTCAAAAAATTAAAGGAAATGAATTTAAACATGGTAGGCAGTGTTCATACTACGTCTCAATTAAGCTTTGCCGATATAGATATAGAAAACAGCAGCGTTGGTCATGTTGATTTAGACCTCACCGCTACTACATTAAATTTAAAAAATAACAGCGTAGGCAAAGTAAAAATATCCGGTAAGGCGCAGGATGCAAAGGTTACTAATAACAGCGTAGGCAACCTTGATGCAGGAACGTTTGTAGTGCAAACCATGAACATTGACAACTCTGGCGTAGGCAATGCTGAAGTAAATGCCGAGAAAGAATTAAAAGTAAAAGATGGCATGCTGAGCCGCGTTAAAAACAAGGGTGCAGCGCCTATAAAGAAAAATAATAAGGTCCTGATTTAATAATTAATCAGGCTGTAAGCGATGCGGCTTCCTGTGATGGGATGCCGCTTTTTTATGCCCACCTTTTATAACCATAGCCAACCGCGTTTTAGCTATTCTTAGTAAAGAGTATACTGAAAAAGATTCGTACCAGCGATGGGTTAATTAAATGTACACAGCAATCAAGAAAAAGTACAGTTGCTTAACTTAATAGCTGTCCAATGCTAAATATGGTTGACGATTGAAAAAGTATATACCCGAACGACGATGCCTGAACCAAGATTTATAGGATTTTAAGATTAGAAAGAGAGAGTAATCTTTATTACTCTAAAACATTCGGTCAATGATGAACGGCTGTTTTATTTCCTGTTAATCCAATTATCCCATGAATCCCGGTTCAGATTTTCTTCTGTTTTAAAATACTCCAGTCTGTTTCTTCAGCAACCATTGTATTACTTAATACTCCTAACGATTCTATTTCCATTTCTACTACGTCATCAACATTAAGCCATTGTTCGTTATAGGCAGCGTCGTTCAACTTTCCTGTTCCATTTAATTCTAAAAAACATCCGGTGCCTACTGTACCACTGCCAATTACATCGCCGGGATAAAGATCAACACCGTACGAAGCCCGTTCAATAATTTCTGCAAACGTCCAGTCCATATCTCCTAAACTTCCCTCACTCACCTGCACACCGTTTACCTTACATATCATTTTTAAATTCCAGCTCTTACCCGTATGGCCTTCTTTTGCCGCGGTTTCAAACTCTTCTAATTCATCAAGGGTTACCAACCAGGGACCAATGGTTGTGGCAAAATCTTTTCCTTTTGCAGGACCAAGATTTAAAAGCATTTCCTCCATCTGTAATGTTCGTGCACTCAGGTCGTTCATGATCATTAACCCTCCAATGTATTCATCGGCTTCTTCTGCTTTGATGTTGCGCCCATGCTTGCAAATTACTATTGCAGCTTCCAGTTCAAAATCGAGTTTTTCAAAGTGGTCGGGCATGCAAGCGATATCGCCAGGGCCTTTGATGCTATGATGATTTGTAAAATAAAAAATGGGATACTGATCAAACTCCGGTATCATATCAACCTTACGGTTTCTTCTGGCAGATGCTACGTGCTGGCGAAAGGCATACCCATCGCGGCAAGAGGTGGGGAAAGGAACCGGTGCTAACAACTGCACACTATCAACCGGAATACCTTTGCCTCGTGCAATCTTTTCTTCTTCTATCATTAGCACACCTTCCTGCGCAACCGGAAAAGATTCTTCCCAGTAGTTTAAGAACATACCCATCGTGTTGGGTAAATCGGGGTGAAGATTTTCCATATCGTACAACAATCCATTTACTAAAACAGCAAGTTGGTCGTGCTCTTCTTTAAGGTAAGAAACCAGTTTCATGGTTGAATGATTTTAGGCAGCAAATGTAACTGATATGCGGATGTGTAGATGTGCACCTTGTAGCAACCTGCCATGGGAGATTCTACCTACATATATGTAACCTGTTTCACCAAAAAATAAATGATATGTGGGAGAAGCTGAAGGCGGTGATAAACTAAGTGAGATGTCAGAGATGATATGGTTCACGTTGAAATAGAAGTCTGCCCGTCCATGTCTGGCGTTTCACATCTTACTTCATGACAACACTTCCTGGCAGGCTAACACTTTCTTTATCGCTGCTGCCATCTTCTCTCCTTTTCCTTTCACCTGCTGTTCTGTCCAAAGTAAACTAATTGAAGTAGAAACACAACGGCTCATGACTGCATCTGAAGCAGAAAAATCCTGGGTGGCAAGACGAAGCAAACCTTCACGTTGCGCATCAAACAAAGGATATAAAGTAGATGCCTTTTTTAAGTGATCCCACTTGCGGATGTAATGCCAGTTATTATCGAACCAGTAAAAGCTACCCGCCATAATTCCCTGTTCTTTCATTTCGGCAACGGCAGCTTTTGTCAAGGCTTCTGTAGGTAAAAACCAGCTTAGGAAAGTGCAGCTATCACCGGTAGGATCGGGTACTTTTCTAAACGAGATTTGCGGTATAGTAGAAAGAATATCCTTTAAAGCTGTCTGATTCTTTTTTTGAATAGCCAGGAATTCATCCAGCCTTTTTACCTGCGCCAAACCTACAGCCGCATGAAGTTCTGAAATACGAAAGTTATATCCTAAGAACGGGTGCAGGTCAGCACCGCGGTCAACCCCTTTATGGTCGTGGCCATGATCGGTGAAGGCATCACTTTTTATATAAACTTCTTCGCTGTTCGTCATCACTACGCCGCCTTCGCCACAGGTCATTGTCTTTACATAATCAAAAGAGAACGTTCCTGCATCGCCAATAGTTCCTAACGCTTTTCCTTTATACGTACCACCAATACTTTGACAGGCATCCTCTAACAGCAGTAAATTATGTTCTTTACAAATAGACTTTAATGCATCCATGTCGGCCATGCTGCCGCACATGTGTACGGGCATTATGCATTTTGTTTTGCCTGTTATTGCGGCACGAACAGCATCCGGGTTTAGCGTAAGTGTTTCATCCACATCAACCAAAACCGGCACGGCCCCTGTACTTAATACGGCTTCAAACGATGCAACAAAAGTGAACGAAGGCATAATCACTTCATCACCGGCGCCAATACCTAAAGCGGCCATTGCTGTAGTTAAAGCAGCCGTACCACTCGATAAGAGTTGTGCATGTTTAGAACCAAAATGTTTACAAATGGCTTCCTCTAATTCTTTCGCTTTCCAATGCCCATTACGGGCTCCATCAAAACCATAGCGCATCAGCACACCGCTTTCCACTACATCCATCAGTTCTTTACGTTCAGCATCGCTCCACAATTCAAATCCAGGCATAACAAAGAATTAATAATTAATAATGAGTAATTAAGAGCGCCAAAGTTAGGAAGAGAAGGAGTTGGACACAACCGTCCTGACTCCTGTATTCTGACTCCCGATTCCTCCTTCAAAACCAGCCTCTTTTTTTAAACATAAACAGCATCCATACCGGGATAAAAAGCATAATACCTACGGCTACAAAAAATCCTAATTCATTATGCAGCAGGGGTATCTTATCGAAGTTCATTCCAAAGATGCCACCGATAACTGTAGCCGGCGCCATCAGGCAGGTAACAATAGCCATCACTTTCATTACCTCGTTCATACGCAGGTTTACATTATTTATATAGAGGTCCTGCATGCTAAGCATAATATCGCGGTAGTTTTCGCAGAGGTCGTAGGCTTGTACAATATGGTCATACACGTCTTTAAAATACTTGGTGGTGCGTTCTTCAAGCAGCTCGCTTTCTGTACGGGTAATATTTGAGATCATATCACGTACGGGTGAGATGTTTCGTTTTAAAATAATAAGTTCTTTACGCAGTTGCGTAATGCTAGCCAATGATAATGTAGTGGAGGCGCGGATCACTTCTTCTTCTACCGTTTCTATCCTGTCGCCCAAGCCTTCCATTACTAAAAAATAATTATCTACAATTAAATCAAGCATGGAATAACACAGGTAATCCGCACCACGCTGGCGATGTTTGCTGTTGTGCCTTCGCAACCTTTCCCTGATTGGATTAAACACATCCCGTTCCGGATCTTCCTGGAAGGTGATGACAAAATTTTTACCCAGCACAATAGAGATCTGTTCCGTTTCTACACAAGCATGATTGCGGTTATAATACAGCATGTTCAGCAGGCAATAAAAGATACCATCCACCTCATCCACTTTCGGCCGCTGGCCCACACTTAAAATATCCTCGGTAAGTAAGGGATGAATACCAAAATGCGCCGACAAACTTTCTACATCGGCTTTAATCAGGCCATCAATATTTATCCAGCTAATATGCTCATTGGTTAAGTAATGAAAACTTTCTTCTGCAGTTTTTAATTTATCCTCGGAAAGTTCATTTTCGTTATAGTCGTAAATGGTGATAACACTTTCCTTCACATCTTGCCGGTGTGTTTGCACCGTAGGATTTACACTCACAATTTTTTTTGTGCGCTGTGTGCCAAACAGTGAAGCGGGAACTAGGTGACGCAGGTAATTTTTTGCCTTCACGTAAAGGGGATTTTAGAGTATGGTAATTATTGTGCCCTGCTATTAAAATAAGGAAAGGCAGGAGATGTAAAGTGTGGTCACTTGTTATTCTAATAAACTATTATAATAAGTAACTAAAGCAACAAGTTGTTCGCTGTTAGATGCTTTTTGAGCATCTAACTTTTTTAAATAAACTTCCAATTCGGCTTTTTTATCAGATAAAATAAGAGGAACATCTTTAGGTTTTTTTACCCGCACTAAATTGGATTTGTATAAGATATAAAATTCTTCCAGGGTGACTATTGTTTGTTCCGTTGTTGCAGAATTAAAGGGCCTGTTCTCCCTCAGCTGTTTTATAAAATACTGGTATAAACCGGCGGCTCCGGAAGCAGCTTGCAGGTACCAGCCTTTTTTTACAGAGGGATAATTGAATCCGTATGTTGTGTTTACAAAATGATAGCTTTTACCCGTTAGAGTATCGGTTAGTGTAATGTCCTTTAATGGCAAACCAACAATCATTTCTTTTTCAGCCACATCTAAAAAATGAACTTCATTATCCATTATGTCAAGCTTTACAATACCGCTCTTAAACAGAATGCCGGCTGCGGAGGTAGCAGCGCCTTTCATCCATTGATCTTTAAAGTAAGGAGAGCCGGAGACAAGCCGTACAAATTTTACATTTACGTAAGGCTCGCCACCTACGGCGTAAAACAGGTTACCTGCTGTGCCACTGGTCTTATCCACATCAACAACTTTTTGCGATGAAGAAATAAGCGATAGAAGGCAACAGGCAATACATAGATAAAGTTTCATAATCACCGGTTTTATGTTGAGAAGTAAATTTTTTGTAATAGCAGGGAAGAATAAAGATATTATTTCACAAGCATTCAACTTTTACTTACCACTCATAATCTAAAACAACAATTCATGTTATAAAAGCTTCAGTTCATCCCAATGCATATTTTAAACTTCTTGCAGGCCTATTATTTTGCATCCATAAAATTTAAAACTAACATTTATGAAAAAGTTCCTTTTAGCGTTTTCGATTATTGCAACTTCATTTGTTGCGGGTGCACAAACCGGAAAGAACCAACTTGGTATTGGTGCTGAAGTTGGTGTTTCAACTGCAAGCGGTGGCGGCACTGCTTTTGGCGGTACTGCTAAGTACATGCATGGCGTTGGAACTGCCGGACAGGTTACATTAACTACTGGTTATTTATTTGATTCTGAAAAAGAAGACGGAATGAAAGCAACTGCTTCTGCCATCCCGGTGCTTCTTGGCTACCGCCATTATTTCGGAGGCCTTTATGTAGAGCCGCAAGCTGGCTATATCTCCAGTAGAATTAAAGTAAAAGACGAACAGGGCGATGAGCTTTTAAGTGCTACCGATGGTGCTTTTGGTTATGCCATTGGTGGTGGTTATGCAATGGCTAACGGTCTTGACCTTGGTGTAAGCTTTAGAAACACTGCACAGAAAGGTGCTTCTGGTGGCATCATATTTCGTGTTGGCTACAACTTTTCTTTAGGTGGTTCTTCCAAATAAGAATGCCTTACCTTTTGTAAAAACCCTTTCAAAACATGAGAGGGTTTTTTTATTAGAAAACAATCTGCGCCTATAACAACAATTTTAAATCGGGTTTCCCCCAAGGTAAAAGTGCAGCCTTGTACGTATTTATCCTATGCATATCTTATGACTATTACTTGTAATAAAGTAGGGCAGTTGTACACTTGCCGCAGCTATACCGAAGCTGTACTTTTATCGGTGCAAATGTATCTCCAAATCTTAAATCCACCCTATGAAGAAACTTTACAAAACTGTTGTTATCCCGGCAATTTTTATTGTCCTTATCCTGTATTCTGAAACCGGATTTGCGCAGTGCCCCAACGGCCAGCCGAGCGGCGGTATTGCTTTCGATACCACAGTCAGTTTTCCCGTTGGCGTTATTCACCAGCAAATAAAATTTCCAAAGTTTAATCCGCAAAATGGAATGCTGTCATGTGTAAAGCTGATCATCACCATGACAGGAATAATTGACCTCACTACTTTTCAGAACTATGCTGCTTCTCCGCAGACGGCCAATTTTACCTACATACGAAAAGATACCATGCGGGGCCCCGGCTTATCGCCATGGATGACGAACAATTTTTCCGGCAATTATGGCCCATATAATTTAGGGCCATTTGATGGAACAGGTAACGGAGGAGCTGATTTCTATTCCAGTACTGCTGATACCATCATCCAACAGGAAATGCTTATTAACCTTAGCGACTCTGCCTCGATCTCGCAATTTTATGGAACCGACAGTGCGGTTTATGACTATAACATTGGTGCAGTTACCACGTTTACCGGTGGAGGAAGTATTGGCAACACCATTCTTACTTCGGCATTGGTAAATTTTCGTTTTGAATATTGCACTTGTCCTATCTCTGCCCTGCCAGTCGGCCTTAAAAATTTTACCGTTGCCAAACGAAGCGCCTCAGCAGCGCTATTGCAATGGCAGGCAGAAGCAGGTACCGATAACTATACTTACGAAATAGAGGTTAGCCGTGATGGCAAATCTTTTTCAAGAACAGCCGTTCTAAACAAGGTGGTAAACACAACAAATCCATCTTACCAATATGGATATTCTATTAAGGCTAATGACTACGGCCGCTATTATTTTAGGGTAAAACAACGCTGGCTGGATGGTTATTATAAGTATTCAGAAGTTAAACCAGTTGATTTTACCAACCCGCTTTTTTCAACCATCAGCCTTTATCCAAATCCATCATCAGGACAAGTGGGGATAAAGTTTGTTAGTGTAAAGGGTGGTAAGTTTTTAGTACAGGTTTCTAATGCTACCGGACAGGTAGTGGTAACTAAAGAATTAATGGTGGCTGAAACCGACTATAAAACCGTAGCCACTTTAGTTACCGGTATGTATTACATTAAGATAACCGACGTTGCTACCGGGGCGTTTTGTATAAATCAAATGGTAGTTAAATAGCTTTCTCACAAAGCAGATAGTTTTAGTAAATAAGAATGTCCCGCATAAGCGGGACATTCTTTTTGCAGGCGGAACAATAAAAACTATTGCTTTATATTAGAAGGGCTTTTGCTAGGGTTTAGAAAATATTATACAATGAGTATTTATAAAACAGGTTTACTGATCAAGGGTTCTCTCCTTCTTGTATTTACTTTTTGCACCATTAATGTATTCGCGCAACAAAAAGGAAGTATTGGCAAAAGTGTGTATAAACTGAATTCCGACGGCCTTTCTATTCAAATGCCCGATACAATTTTTAAACAATTGGGTATTCCGGCTGAAAATGTAAAGCTGCCATTAGGAACAATCTTTTACCGAAACTATTATTTTAATGGCTTGTCAAGAACCGATATAAGCTTTGAGGTTAATGATGGCATTCGTGGCTCAATTCAGGCTTCCCCTGTCTCCTTTTTTTCAAGGCAAAAAGATTCTGCTTTTTATCAGGTTGAAGAAGGGAAAGCCATCGAAACCTATAAGTGCTTTTCGCCTGCGTTAACTAAGGCAAACGTGACAACTAGTATAAATAGCTACCAGTGTGAAAAATATGATTATACAGGACAAGACAGTTCAAAAGTTACTGTATGGTTTTGCAATAAACTGCCTTATTGGGTGAGCCCCGGAGTATATTATAAAACCTTAGGTGGTATTGTTAGAATTGACTACACCTATCAAAATAAAAATTGGAGTCTTGATTTGCTGAGTTTTGAGAAAACAAATGAAAAAATTGATTTTAATGAAACGATATTGAAACCACCAGGAGCAAATAAGGTCCATCCTATGTTTAAGACAATATAAAAGATGAAACTTACCAGGTTACATCAGTCTTGCGGCTATATGTGAAATCAAACTAATTTGTAAAAGCATCTTACAACCTACCATACAACTCTCTCAGTTTCTCTCTTGTCATCACCTTTTCCCAATCGGCACCCAGCGCATTTTCCCAAAGCGGCTTCATGCCCAGTGCTACATTTATCATGGTATCAAACTGGTCTTCACTTAAGTCTTTGCAAATGCCTTGCGGAATTTCAATGCCACCTTTCTCTACCATGCGCTTAAATTCTGCTACGCCTTCGGGATAATATTCTTCTAAATGTTGCATCACTATACAGTTGCCAATGCCATGTTTTGTGCCCAGCAAATAACTAAGGCCGTAACTCACTGCATGTGCTACGCCTACCTGCGAGTAAGCTATGCTCATCCCACCGGCGTAAGAAGCCATCATTAATTTATCATCGCACTCCGCATCCCACACTTCTTTTTCTAAAAAAATATAACGGCAAAGTTCAAGGGCTTTTTCGCCATAACTTTTGCTGAACTCATTTAAATAGGTTCCGGTTAAACTTTCTATACAATGGATATAGCAGTCCATGCCAGTATAAAAGCGCTGGTTAGCCGGTGCATTAGCCGCTAGTTCGGGGTCTAATACAATTTGATTAAAAGGTGTAAAGTCAGAGTTCATTCCCAACTTTCTTGTGGGGCCGGTAAGTACAGTAGTACGGCTTACCTCGGCGCCTGTGCCACTTAATGTAGGAATGCCTGCTTTGTAAACGCCGGGGTGTTTTACCAGGTCCCATCCCTGGTAATCGGCCGAAGAACCTGGATTGTTCATCATCAGCGAAACCGCTTTTGCCAGGTCCATTGCTGATCCACCGCCAATGCCGATTATACCACTTACCATTCCGGCTTCATCTTTTAAATTATCCGCTATTGAATCAACATAAGTTGTTTTGGGCTCGTAGGTCACATCTACAAAAATAATTTTGTCGGTACCACGCACAGGAATGCGATTCGCTAATTCTTTGCCCTCAAAAAAATGATCGACCAAAAAAATCATCGGCTGGCCATTCTTGCGTTGCGGTGCCAGAATTTGGTCTAACTGGTTAAAAGCGCCGCGGCCATAAACCACATAATCTACCATTTTGAAATTGCGGAAACTTGCTGTGCTCATAGTGGCGCAAAGGTAAACCCCAGATTATTGGGATTTTAAATAGATTGACAGAGTTGAGAGTGTGCCGCGAAAGCTTCGAAGACAGGAAGAATTTTTAACAACCTGCGGGAAAAAAATCTCAAATCCCAAATCTCAAATCTCAAACCAGACCCTTACCTTCGCCGTCCTTTCACAAAACCAGCGGGTGTGGTACCTGAGGGTTTCGACCTGAAAAAAAGCCTGGCTCTCCACAGGCGTATTTTAGAACCGTGAAAAATTAATTTAAAATGAAACGTACATTTCAACCTCATAACCGCCGTCGTAAATCTGTTCATGGTTTTCGTAAGCGTATGCAATCAGCTAACGGACGTAAAGTATTAGCCAGCCGTCGTGCCAAAGGCCGCCATAAGCTGACGGTTAGCGATGAAAGAAAATTGAAATAAGAACGGGCTATTCGGCCTTCCCGGGGAAGGTGACCTAAGCACAAAAGCCTGCTTATTTGACGATACTAAAAGCTCTCAAACATTTTTAATGTTGAGGGCTTTTTTAATTGCAGGTATGAAGATTACTTAAGTTGGTCTTTGTGCAACAGCATTCCTTTTACAGGTTTTTGCCAGAGAGAGGTTAGGTGAGGTGCTTATTTTTGCTTATGCCCAAACGCTTTGGACTTCCTAAATCTGAACGATTAAAAAGCCGCAAACAAATTGATGCTTTGTTTGCCGGGGGTAAAAGTTTTGCGCAGGCCCCCATCAGGGTAAGCTATCAATTAATGCCTTCGGCAGAAAAAGGCGGTTTACAAATTGGTGTTACAGCAAGCAAACGGAATTTTAAAAAAGCGGTGGATCGTAATAGAATTAAACGGTTGTTGCGGGAAGCCTATCGTTTACAGAAAGAAGATGTATTGCTTCAATTAAAAACATCGCAAAAAAGCGGTATTGTCTTTTTTATTTATATCGATAAAACTATCGTGTCCTTTGTAACTATCAAAGAAGCGATGGCCAAATGTTTAAAACGATTGAGTACAATAGCAGCGAATGAAAATTCTTCTTAAAATATTGTCTTTCCCTTTTATTGCGCTGATAAAAATCTACCAGTGGTTCATTTCACCCCTGCTTGGGCCGAAGTGCCGCTTTACTCCCACCTGCTCTCAGTATGGATTGGAATCTTTTCAAAAATATGGAGCTATAAAGGGTTTATGGTTAACGGCAAGAAGAGTTGCTAAATGCCATCCTTGGGGAGGCAGTGGGTATGACCCGGTTCCATAGACCAGAAGATATTTTTATGCTCCCTGCAAACGTCATCTATTTATTGTTTTGAAAGCACCAGTTTATTTTCCTCGTTGTTCAAACTCCACTTTCTGAATTTGTTTAGAAGAGCTTTACCAACGATGATCCGCTTCCCTTTCTCTGTTACAGCTAACAATACATTATCAATGATGAAATCGCCAATCTGAACATTATTAACCTTATACCTTCGGCAGGTATCAATCATTCCATTTGCCAGTTCATATTCGCCGGTTCCTAAATAATTGCTTTCGTTGATGATGTTTTCTTTTTTCAATGCACTTTCCAGTTCCGTACCAATCAACAAATCAGATGCACCTGTGTCTAATAACCACACCTGGATCATGCTTCCTATTTTTATTTTTACATACGTCATTCCATTTAACGTTAGTATATCAATAGTATCGCTAACAGCACCCCTTACATCTGCTTCTGCATAAGGCGTCCAATTCCTTTGCGTCTCCTCCTTGTCAACAAAAGGGCTACCACACTTATACATTATTTCATAAAATAAAACTGAATTAGGATTACTCAGCGTACTCATTTCTGCATCAGTTAACTTCCTGGCTTTCACTAGTTGTAACTGGCACCGGCAAAAATTTTTTATGCGGTTAACGTCAAGGCTTTTTTCTGATGAACTCTCTATTGATTTTCTACAATTCGATAGAAAATCTTCTTCGAATCCTTCGGCCTGCAACAATACTGTTTGACCAGAATTAGTAAAGCATGCCCGTATGTTTTGTGCAACAAGACTATCGTCTTCCATTAACCCGTTTATATCAATAACATTAGCCTTTGTATGTTTTTTATATTGTTTGTTCGTGAACTGCCTGTCAATCTTCTGAACCTGGCATTGGCAAACCGCAAGCGCTGTTTTATCAGCTCTGTTTTTGTTTAAGGATTTTAAACAGTTCGTTATTAATTGCATGCGGTTCAGGATGGCCCGACCTTCTTTGGTATAAATACTTTCTTGTCCAAAGGACGAAATATGTATAAAAATTGTTGCAACACAGAGCAGTAAGTGTGTTCTCATAGACATAGTAAATGTTAGTTAGTTGGAATACTGCCAGTACATTTTCCTCAACAGCTTCTTGTTCCAAACTTAGTTTATTATTAATAAAAACAAGAGCATGCAGGCAAGCAGGAAAGAGGCATTCAGACCCTTCATCACCAGGGCCTACAACAGGCCAACAGCATTGTAATGCGGCTAAGACGAAAACAAAAACCCAACCACTAAATAGTGATTGGGTTTTAAAAATATCATCTAAAGCAAGGGTCTGTGCTTAGCTTTCCCTCTCCTTCAAGAGAGTTGGAACGAGGCGCTAATTCATCCTTATCATATTCCCGGCCGGCATATTCTTACGCATCTCCTCCATCAGCTTTTCTCTTTCCTTTGTAAACTCCGCTGCCGTCAGTTTTTTACCATCTTTCGGTTCCTTAATTTTATTCACAGCCACCTTTGGCGAAAACCCGATTGCCTTTGTTACGCTTTGTCCGTTGTTTACATTTATCTCCAAAATTAATCCGGGTAACTGGCCGGCATAATTAGGTCCGGCAGGTACAGGAACATCGGGTGCATACCAGGCCACTACGTTAACCGTATCACTGATCATTTCCCGCTTCATTTCGCCATTTTCCATCGTCATGCGGGAACGCGGGTTAACTGTAGTTGCAGTGGCTTTCCGTGCTGTAAAATTTAAAATATTTTTTGTTTCGTCACTCAGCTTCCATTGTAGTTTGGTAAGTGTATCGGCCACTACAAAACTTTTCTCCATAATCTCCCGCTGATCAACCCTTGTACCTTTTTCAAAATCAGTATAGGTTATATCATTGGCGCCGCCTCTCACTTGAATGGTTACGCCACCACCCGAAAATGTGCCGCCGCCTTCGTCAACAGCATTGGGTAAAAATTGGTAAAGCGAATGTTGCTGCGTAAATAACAATTCGTATTGGTCGGTTCTTGGTTTAGCCATTTGCGCTTGTAATTCAGCAGGCATATTGCCAAAAGATCGAACCGGCATTGTCATTGTGCGTTCATAAATTACCTTTCCTTCTTTGGTTTGCGCTTGTGCACCCAGCATATAAACAAGAGCGGCTATAGTCAAGATCTTCTTCATAATAAGTTGTTTACTCAAAAGTAAAAACCTCAAATTACTTCTGCTGTTAATAGCCATTGAAACTAGGTTAATAATGGTTAAGGGAGTGATAAGCGGCAGATGAAAGCGGTATTTTTGATACGATGCGAACAATGAAAGATATAAAGTGGATGCCGTTGCTAATGGCGCTTACGATTTTAGCTATTGCCGGTTTCCAGGTGTATTGGATTAATAAAACCTACAACCGTGAAGAGCGTACACTGGATATGCGCACTAATACGCAATTCAGAGAAACCGTTAGAAATCTTCAAACATCAAAATTAAAGTTAGACAAGCTATCATCCGATTCAGTCAACAGTACCCAATTTATCATTCAACGTGAGTCTGGAGACAATTCAACTGTCAAACTTCTACCCAGAGAAAAAATGGCGGGCATGATGGATGTTATTCTGCGGCGGACCGCCGACTCAGGCAAACCAAGAGTATTTATTCAGCAACCCGGCGACAGTATGCGTTTGGTTACCACCACTACATCTCCACGACAAAACCGGCTTATGCAGTTTTTGTTTGATGTGGATTCGCTGCAGGATTCGATACGGGTAAAAGAAATAGAAACCGCTTACGCTAAAAAATTAGAGGAACAAAATATAGACATCCCTTTTACAATAAGCCGTGTGGAAACAAAAGAAACCGAAGAGCGGGTTTTTAATGAAGTGACTTTGGGCTTTACCAATCCTATCACCTACCGGTTAAACTTAGGCGATAAATTTCCTTACCTGCTAAACCGCATTTCTTCGGCTATCATATTTTCGTTTTTTTTAGTGGGCTTTACGCTTCTGTCCTTTACACTTTTGTATCGCAACCTGTTACGGCAACGCAAGCTGGCCGATATAAAAAATGAATTCATATCTAACATTACCCATGAATTAAAAACACCTATCGCCACGGTAAGTGTGGCCATAGAAGCCCTTCGAAGTTTCAGCGCTTCGCTTGATCCGCAAAAAACAAAAGAGTACCTGGATATTTCTGCCAATGAGTTGCAACGGCTATCGCTGCTTGTTGATAAAGTGCTAAAGCTTTCGATGTTTGAAAAGAAAGAAATCGAATTAAAGTATGAGCCGCTGAACATGCGTCAGTTGTTAGATGAAGTAACGGCTTCCATGCGGCTTCAGTTTGAAAAAAGAAAAGCAGTTGTAACCATTAATGCGGAAGGTGATATGGGTATGGAAGGTGACAGGCTGCATTTAGTAAGCGTACTGTTTAATTTGCTGGATAATGCGCTTAAATACACAACCGAAAAGCCGGTTATAGATCTTATTATTAAAGAAGCTGGCGATAAGCTGCAATTAATAATTGCCGATAACGGCATTGGCATTCCGCAGGAATATCATCATCGTGTTTTTGAAAAATTCTTTCGTGTGCCGCATGGCGATGTACATAATGCAAAAGGCTACGGGCTTGGCCTGAGTTACGTAGCGCATATAGTGGAGCAGCATAAAGGCACGATAAAAATAGAATCAAATGAAGGCGCCGGCAGCCGCTTTATTATTATGCTTCCTAAAAGCGCTGCTTAAACTTCTTCCTTAAATTTAAAGCATGAAAAAAACAAAGGTCTTGTATGTAGAAGACGAAACTTTTCTAGCCAAGATCGTTGGCGAAACGCTGGAAAGCCGTGGCTACGAAGTGGTGCTGGAAGAAGACGGCGGCAAGGCCCTGCAAAAATTTACCGAGGTAAAACCTGATATATGTGTGCTGGATATTATGCTGCCGCACAAAGATGGCTTTGCTATTGCCGATGAAATAAGAGAGAAGGATAGCAATGTGCCCATTATTTTCTTAAGTGCCAAATCTGCAACTGCTGATGTAGTAAGTGGTTTTAAATCCGGTGCCAACGATTACATACGAAAGCCATTCAGCATTGAAGAACTGATTGCCCGCATCGAAAACCTGTTGCGTACGAAACCTGCAGAAGTAGCTATACAGGATGAAGTAATGGTTGGGCAATACACTTTTAACATGAAAAGGCAAACGCTCAGCCATGTAGCAGAATCCCGCAAACTATCATACCGTGAAAGCGAACTGCTAAAACTTTTATATGAATACCGCGACCGTATTTTAGAGCGCAGCGAAATACTGACCCTGCTTTGGGGCAGTGATTCATTTTTTAACAGCCGCACATTAGATGTATATATTACCAAGCTCCGTGGTTATTTAAAACAAGACCCCGCTATTGAAATTATTACCATAAAAGGTATTGGTTACCGATTTGTAATGAGCTAATGGCACAGCTTTTACAGCAGTTGCCTTATGGTGGTACTAAAACGTAAACGAAGATGGAAGCGAATTATGATTATAGCGTCTTCTATCCTGCTTCTTTTCTTTATTTCTCTTATTATACTCTCCGAATTTTATGTAGGGCCTGCATTGCAAAAAAGGCTGCACACACTTATTATCGATGGCTCCGATAGTTTATACAAGTATAAGATCGGTTCATTAAATGCAAGCTTGCTGGGTGGGCGTATAGAAGTAAATGATTTTGAAATTGAGGTGGACAGCAACCGCTATAATATTTTAAAATCGCAAAATGAGCTTCCGGCTTTAGTAATGCAATTGAATGTACAGCGGGCCCGGATAAAAGGCATCAATGTGTTCTCGCTGCTGTTCAGCAAAAAAATCTCTATCGACGAAATTTCTTCTAACCAGGCCGATGTAAAATTGTTTCGCTATCCCAAACCAAAGGACAGCACCCTTGTAGAAAAGCCAAGCCAGCCTTTATGGAAATCTATTCAGTCTAAAATAAAAGGTGTACAGGTAAACAGTATTAAGTTAGACGGTATTAAGCTGCTTTATAAAAACGCTGAGGGCTCGGAAGCTGCCAAGCTGCAGTTTGACCGTTGCGATGTGTTGTTTAAAAATATCAGGGTTGATAGCACCTCCGCAGCCGATACAAGCCGCATTGGTTATGTAGAAAATTTTTCGTTGCGGCTAAATGATTTAAAATACCGCACAGCAGATTCAGCCTACAAAATGAAAGCCGAATGGATAACTTATAACTCATCCCAACGGCTGTTAACTATTGACAGTTTTAAACTTCAGCCCACATTAGAAAAAGAGCAACGCACCGATAGCATGCGTAAGTCGTGGTACACTCTCACATTTGATAAGGTTCTTCTAAACGGGCTACGACTTGATCGTTACCTGCGTCTAAACCGTGCAGAAGCTGACAGCACCGTTTTTGAGTCTCTGAAACTATCCATCTACCAGGATAAAAGCGGACTGAAAAGTTACAAAAGCCAGATAGGTAACTATCCCCATCAGAAACTATTGCAGGCCGATGCGATAATAGACATGAAAAAGATTATCGCTCATAACATGCAGGTCGAAATTTTAGAAAAGCAGGAGGAGACCGGTAAAGAAGGAAGAATTGATTTAACTGGCCTGGAAGTAACAATAGCAAACATTGTAAATGACCCGCAACTTATCAGGAAAAACCCTGTTACTACAGCCGAAGCCTCAGGAAAAATAATTGGCAGCCCTCTCCAGGCATCATTTCGTTTTTATTTAGATTCGACCGAAGGGCAGTTTGATGTGAGAGGAAGTTTGCAAAATGTTACGGCGGTACAGATCAACCCTATTTCCAGCACCTTAGCTAATGTAGAAATACCTTCTGCACAAATTGACGCCATTAACTTTTTTGTTCGCGGCCAGGACTTTGCCGCTACCTCTGATGTGCAAATGAAATACTCCAACTTAAGTGTGGTTTTTTTAAAACGGGATAAAGAAACCGGCGCCAACTCCACCCGCAAATTCTTAACTGATCTTTTAAATAAATATGCTATTTATACTTCCAATCCTGGCAGCGGTGTCGAACGCAAAGCCAGTGGCATAAAAGTGGCCAGGTTAACCACACAGGCTTTTTTCGGTGTTATCTGG
>JAQBNG010000198.1 GCA_028288675.1 Flavisolibacter sp.
TGCTTCCTCAATTGCGACAACTTCACTTTTAAGTAAAGATGAATACATCAAAAGAATACAGTTGCTTCAAACACATATTCATCGTGGCGATTGTTACGAAATTAATTTCTGCCAGGAAGCGTTTGCAGAAAATGCAGTTCTTGATCCATTTATAGTGTATCAAAAATTAGCGGCCATCTCACCTAATCCTTTTTCGGCATTTTATAAAGTAAAAGATAGGTACCTGCTTTGTGCCAGTCCCGAACGGTTCTTAGCAAAAAAAGGACATAAGGTTTTTTCACAACCTATTAAAGGAACTATTAAAAGAGATTTAGACAACAGTATTCAAGACGATGACCTTAAAGAAGAACTGCGCAATAGTCAAAAGGACAGATCTGAAAATGTAATGGTGGTTGACCTGGTACGAAACGATCTTACCCGCATTTGTAAAGAGGCGTCGGTAAAAGTTGATGAGCTCTACGGAATCTATTCTTACCCGCAGGTGCATCAAATGATCTCAACTATCAGCGGAGAATTAAAGCAGGATATTAGCTTTTCTGAAATCATCAGGGCTACCTTTCCTATGGGTTCTATGACCGGCGCACCAAAACACAGGGTTATGCAGTTAATTGAAAAATACGAGCCAACGGCCAGGGGAATTTTCTCCGGTGCTGTAGGTTATATTAGTCCAACTGGCGACTTTGATTTTAATGTGGTGATACGAAGCCTTATGTACAATGCAACGTGCAGCTATTTATCATATCAGGTTGGCTCTGCCATTACCTTTTATAGCGATGCCGAACAGGAATGGGAAGAATGTTTGCTGAAAGCGGAGGCAATTAAGAGGGTTCTTGGAGGAGAATCAGCAGTTAATAGTTGACGACTATTACTGCTGTTCCTAAATAAAGACAGCGGAGGTTGCCTCCGCTGTCATCTGTCAATTATCATCTGTCAACTATTTCATTGCTATCCCAAGCATCATTGCTATAGAAAGATCAAGAATTTTAGACTTATTAGTTTTAAACACCTGCATTTTTTCGTTGGGCAGGCGTAGGTCATAAACACCATTAGCCGAAAGCTGCCTGTCAAAATTCGGGTTCAACTTATTAAACTCTTTAATGTTTATTACTACATTTTGCGCAATAGCTTGCGAATGATATTTCCCTTTAATGGTTTCTACAGCCAAAGAGCCATCAGCAACAATTAATGTAGTTGAAATACTTAACCGGTCTGTTTCAGATTTAGTCAGCGTAGTCAGGCCGCCTTCTTCACCTTCCATAATGTAATGTGTTGCAATAAACTTCTTTACATGGTTACGGCTTTCGGCGGGGAGGTTATACTGCAAATCCCAAAAATTACGGCTGCCGCTACGTTTAATAGCTGCATTTACTCTTGCCGGACCGCCATTGTAAGCTGCAATAACTAAAAGCCAGTCTTCGTACAAATCGTACAAATAAGCTAAGTAGCGGGCTGCAGCATAGGTGCTTTTAAAATAATCACGTCTTTCATCTACACGGCCGTTTACTTTCAGGCCAAGGTCACGGGCTGTTTCAGGCATTAGCTGCCAGGGGCCTCCGGCACCTTTAACAGAAGTAGCACCGATGCTTAATTCAGATTCAATAACCGCGAGGTACTTTAATTCGGTAGGTAACTTTCTTTTTTCCAGTGCAGCTTCGATAATAGTAAAATAACGCCTGCCGGAAATCTTTAGTTTAGCAAGGTTGCTTCCTTCCAGTTCCATGTAATCCTGAACAAAAGAAAGGGCTTTTGGGTTGAGCTTCCCCAGATGGAAATTGCTCTCAGTGCCTTGTTCAAATAAGTCCTTGAAACCAGTTTTGGGATTTACTTTCAAGAGTCCTAAATCAACAGTGTCAGTTGTATCGCTTTGGTTAGAGCCTCGTAGTGGTGAGGCGGCGGCATAATCCTTTATTAAAAAACTAACAAGGATAGTTGCCAACAATAAAAGTTTGTTCATCACAATCTTTTTAAAGGGTGAACCGAAAACACACAGGAACCTTACTCTCCTTTATTGTTGCATCAGCAGATGCGTAAAGCGTCGCAAACATACCTCATTCTGTGGAGACGAGAGCACTTGAAGTCCAAAAGAAAGGTTAGAAGAATGCTTAAATAGTGGTAAACTAACCGCAGGCAGCCCACATAAATTAGCAAATACGGTAAAAATATCGCCCATATACACGGCTATGGGATCAATATTTTGCTGGCCTGTTTTATAGGCAACTAAAGGTGAATTTGGAGCAATAATAAAATCGAAGTCGTTGAAAATCAACGCTGTTTGGTCATTAAGTAATCTTCGTACCTGTTGGGCTTTGGTGTAGTACGCCTCAAAATAACCGGCACTTAATACAAAGGTGCCCAACATGATCCGCCGCTTTACTTCAGTTCCAAAACCGCTTTTACGATTCTGTTGGTAAAATGTGGCAAGTTCTTTAGTATCCGTGGCAGCTTTTGTAGCGTATCGTACCCCGTCGTATCGGGATAGATTAGAAGAAGCTTCCGCAGTAGTTAGGATATAGTAGGTAGGAACGATATATTCAGTCAGCGGAAATTCAACCGGTTCAACAATATGTCCTTCAGCTTGCAGGCTCTTTATCTTTTCGCTGATCGCTTTGGAAATCTCGGTGTCAATAGAGGGATGGTTAATCCATTCGGGGAAATAAGCAATCTTAAATTTTTTGTCTGATTCGACATTTTGTGCTGATGAAAGAGGCTGTCTCAAAGCCGTGCTGTCAAAATCATCGGGACCAGAAATGACTTGCAAAATGACTGAAGCATCCTCCACAGTATTGGCCAATACTCCTATTACATCAAAAGAAGAAGCATATGCAATCAACCCATGACGGGAAACCCGTCCATAAGAAGGCTTATAACCAACCACTCCGCAAAAATCTGCTGGTAAGCGGACAGAACCTCCTGTATCACTCCCCAAAGAAGCCATGCATAAGCCCGCTTTTACAGAAGCCGCACTACCACCCGATGAGCCACCCGGAACCCTACCTGTATCTATTGGATTTAATACCGGCCCGTAAAAGGAATTTTCATTGGTAGAGCCCATTCCAAACTCATCGCAGTTTTGCCGGCCAATAATAATTGCGCCTTCTGCAAGTAAACGTTCAATTGCAGTAGCCGAATAAAGTGAAGTAAAATTTTGGAGTATGCCCGATGAAGCAGAAACGGCATGGCCTTTATAGCAGATATTATCTTTCAAGCCGATTACTACCCCATGCAGTTTGCCTTTGATTTCTGATTTATCAAGTTCTTCTGCACGGGCTAAAGCTTCCTCGGCAAAGACTTCAATAAAAGCATTAAGAGAAGAACGCTCTTCTATACAGGAAATAAAATGTCGTACCGCCTGCGTGCAAGTGGTACGACCGCTCTGTAGATCGAGCATATACTGCTCAATGGATGAAAAGGAAAACAAATGGTTGTCCTGGTGGCTTATGGTTGTGTAGAAGTAGAAGTCGTAGTGGAACTAATAGGACGACCATCTTTTTCGTTCACGCCTTCTTCAATTTCTTTTCTCACATTCGCTTTGGCATCGTTAAACTCACGAACGCCTTTGCCTAATCCACGCATCAATTCAGGAATTTTTTTACCACCAAAAAGTAAAAGCACAATAACCAGGATAATCAGAATTTCGTTAAAACCTAAAGGACCCATAAAACGGATTTAAGTAGTGATAAATAGAAGTCAAAGGTATTTTAAAAATAATGGCTTCCTCATCTATTTTAAAATAAAAAAGCGTCCTGCCATCCGGCCAGACGCTTTATAAATACGTTTACTAAACCTATTTAGTTTTTTGCACGATAGCTCTTTTCTTTTCCTGGATACGGGCACTCTTACCACTACGTTCGCGCTGGTAGAAAAGTTTAGCCCTACGTACACGACCTGATTTGTTTACAACAACAGATTCAATGTTAGGAGAAAAGAAAGGAAATAATCTTTCAACACCAATACCATCGGATATTTTACGAACCGTGAAGGTGGCTGTAGCGCCTTGGCCCTGTGATTTAATCACATCGCCACGGAACGACTGGATACGCTCTTTAGTTCCCTCAATGATCTTATAATTCACGGTGATATTATCACCGGCTTTAAACTTAGGTAAGCTTTTTTTGCTGGTTAATTGGTCATGCACAAAGGCGACGGCAGCGTTCATAATCAAAAATTTAGGACGGCGAAGGTAGGGGAAACGCTTTAGAATTTTGAATTTAGGATTACCGATTTTGAAAGAATGAATGTGATTTAGAAAGATTTTAAGAAGTTGTCTGAATTATTCTGAACTAGGATGAGAAAGATTCATGGGATTACCGGGATTAAAAAAGCCGTTCTTTCAAACGGCTTAAATAAATTAATGCTTATCCAACTTATCCCATCCATCCCATAAATCCCGTTTCAGATAATTTATCTAGCCACATTCACCGCTCTCTTTTCCCTGATAACAGTCACTTTGATCTGTCCTGGATAGGTCATCTCAGTTTGGATCTTCTGGGCAATTTCAAACGAAAGTTTTTCGCTGTCACCGTCAGTTACTTTATCGGCTTCCACTATTACGCGAAGTTCACGACCGGCCTGGATGGCATACGCCTTTTCTACTCCTGTATAACCTTGGGCAAGTGTCTCCAGATCTTTGATCCGTTGCAGGTACTGTTGCATGATTTCTCTGCGAGCACCCGGGCGGGCACCACTAATAGAGTCACAAGCCTGTACGATAGGAGAAATCACAAACTGCATTTCCATTTCATCATGGTGGGCGCCAATGGCATTGATTACCGCTGGTACTTCGCCATATCTTTCAGCTAGTTTCGCTCCTAATAAAGCATGGCTTAATTCAGTTTCCTCGTCCGGCACTTTGCCAATATCGTGTAGCAAACCGGCACGTTTTGCTAGTTTGGGATTCAGCCCTAATTCAGCCGCCATAATACCGCACAGGTTAGCTACCTCACGGCTGTGCATTAATAAATTTTGACCGTAAGACGAACGAAACCGCATTTTGCCAACTAGCCGGACTAGTTCTTTATGGAGGCCATGAATACCTAATTCAATAACAGTACGTTCCCCAATTTCCATGATCTGTTCTTCAATCTGGCGTTTGGTTTTTTCCACTACTTCTTCAATGCGGGCAGGGTGAATACGTCCATCGGATACTAGGCGTTGTAAACTTAATCGGGCAATCTCTCGGCGAAGCGGATCGAAACAGGAAAATAAAATTGCCTCCGGCGTATCATCCACAATCAAATCAACACCTGTAGCAGCTTCAAGGGCACGAATGTTTCTACCCTCCCGGCCAATGATCTGCCCTTTGATTTCATCACTTTCCAAATTGAAAACAGTAATGGCATTTTCAATAGCCTGTTCTGAAGCCGTACGCTGAATGGTTTGAATAATAATTTTGCGGGCTTCTTTGTTTGCCTTTTGTTTGGCTTCGTCAATAATTTCCTGCTGCATGCCAAGTGCCCTGGATTGAGCCTCTTGTTTTAAGCCCTCAATTAGTTGCGATCTTGCTTCATCAGCCGTAAGGTTCGCTAACTTTTCTAAACGGCGGGTATGTTCGTCCTGGTGTTTTTCTAACTCAGCTTGCTTGACTGATACAACTTCAATTTGCCGGGAAAGGGTTTCTTTAATGACAACGTTTTCTTTCAACTGGCGTTCCAACTGCTCTGTTTTTTGATTTATGGCCAGTTCTTTCTGAATAGCGGCCTGCTCTTTTTGGCGGGCTTTGGACTCAATTTCGCCCAGTTTGCGGTTGCGTTCCATGATCTCTTTATCATGGTCAGCCTTTAATTGTACAAATTTTTCTTTGGCTGCAATTTCTTTTTCTTTTCGAAGTGTTTCGGCCCTTAATTCGGCTTCTTTAATCAGGCTTTGTGCGTGAAGGTCAGCTTCATCAAGCTTCCTTTTCTGGTCCTTCGCAAAAATAAATTTGCCTGCTACAATACCTAACAGCAGGGCTACAACGGTAATAATAAGTGTGACTATGTTGAGATCCATTAAAGAGTTTTTTAAAAGTATTATTTATAGATAAATGTTTCATTCCGACAGCTTTGTCAGGGTAGCGAAGATAGAAAAATGGGAGGTAACTTTTGCACAGGTTCAAAGTAGATAGGCTGGAAGATAATTTGTAACCCCTTTTTTATGAACAGTTTACCAGTAGACACCATCCTTTTGCGGCATTTATTCCGCCCCACAAAGAGAAGCTGCCAAACCTATGAGGTTTTTGAATCAAGTTTCAAATAATAAGAGTCTTTCAGAAACCTCATAGGTTTTCTTTGTTACCCTCCAGCGCCCCGTCAATTATCTTCTCCAATGTTTGCAGGCGACTGCTAACATTATCCATATTTACCACATTGGAGATCGGTGCATGTTGTTCCGTGGCAAACCATACCAGCACCATGGCAATATAATCCTGCATGTCCTTACCGGCGAACATAGTTTTATATTCTACAATTTTATCATTGATGGTCTTGGCAGTTTTACGCACTACTTCCTCATCTGCGGGCTGAATGCGGATGCGGTAGTTTCTGTCGCCGATGACTAAGTTGAGAGGTATGAGGTCGTTCATGAGGTGAATGATGAATGGTGAATGGTCAATAGTGAGCTAATGCACACCATTTTATACTTTACTTATTATTGGTTTTATAAAATATTAAAAGAGAACTTTTCCTTATAACTATTGAAGAACACCTTGCTGTGGCGTGGCTGTATCATTCATTACTCACCATTGACCACTCACCATTCACCTTATTCGCTTAAATACGCTATCGTTCTGTCTATCTCTTTTATATACTGATTTAACTTTCGCTCAAACGTTTTTTTGTCTTTGTCAGTCATTTCACCAGCGGCCAGTTTTAAAATGGAAACCTGTTGCTGCATTTCATCCATTGTAGCTTTAGTCGCCGCTTCTTTTGCTTTTGATTCTGCCAGTTCCTCCTTCAATTTTTCCGCTTCACGTTGCAAACGGTGGTATTGCTGCAGCAACCGCTGAAGCTTTTCATTTAAGATGGTAAACTGCTGATCAACGGTCATTATTTTCTTATTTCAACACCGAGAGTCTTTTCTAAAGTAGTCATGATCTTATTCATCCAGCCATCAGTTTCTTTATCAGTCAAGGTTTTTTCTTCATCTAAGAAAGTAAAGTTTACGGCTAATGATTTTTTGTCCAGGCCAAGTTTTTCACTTTCAAAAATATCAAACAATCTTACTTCCTGCAGGCCAGGCATGCGAAGCCTTTTAATGCTCTCTTCTATTTCGCCAAACTGCATGGATTTTGGTACTACCATCGCCAGGTCCCTTTCTACCGATGGATATTTTGAAAGCTCCTTTACCTGTACTTTGCTGACCGCTTTTACCATCAAAGCATCCCAATAAAGATCAGCGAATAAAACAGGCGTCTTTACATCAAACTTTTGAGACAAGCTTTTCTTCACAATACCAATCGTTCCTATTTTTTCTTTACCAATAGTTACAGATAAAGCGGCATCTATTTCAGTTCTTTCCTGTTTGCTCCATTGTGCTCCTTTTATATTCAACGATCGCAAAATTGAATCGGCAACACCTTTTAAATAGTAAATATCGGCCGCCGTACTTTTCTCTTTCCACGAAGTTTCAGTCAATTGACCGGTGGCATACAAGCATAAATGATTGTTTTCTTCATACGCACCAACACCTGATGTACTATAGGTTTTACCAAATTCAAAAAATCGCAGTGAGGAATTTTTACGTGCCATGTTATGCCCTATTACTTCCAATGCCGTATGAAGCATAGATGGACGCATGATATTTAACTCGTTGCTTAAATTGTTTAAAAGCTTTACCGATCTAGCTAATTCTTCTTCCGAAAAATAAGCAGAGTTGGTAATTGAATTGGTCAGGATTTCGGTAAAGCCAACGCCGGTTAATACACTGGATATTTTCTCTTTGAAGGCTTCGGTTTTATAATCCTCTTCTACGGATGGTGTGATAGTAATTGAGGTTGGAATTTCTATATTATCCAGTCCATCAATGCGTAAAATTTCTTCAACAATATCAGCGGGAATGGTAACATCAGGCTTATGATATGGCACTTCTAACACTATCGCTTCTGCATCTTCTTTAATAACTGTAAACTGCAAACTTTCTAAAATGGTTTTTACTGTTTGGATTGAATAAATTTTACCGCTTAATTTTTTTAAGTAGCTATATTTTAAAGTAATTTCTTTTTTGGATTCCGGGGCCGGATAAACATCTACCAGGTTGGAAGCAATCATTCCGCCGGCAATTTCTTTAATCAGCATTGCGGCTCTTTTTAACACGTTTACAGTTGCCGATATATCAACGCCTTTTTCAAAACGTGAAGCCGCATCGGTACGTAACCCATGACGGAAAGATGTTTTACGAATGAAGCCCGGATTGAACCAGGCGCTTTCCAAAAAAATATTTTTTGTAGCAGCAGTTACCCCGCTTTTTGCACCACCAAAAACACCGGCAATACACATTGGCAACGTGCCATCGCAGATCATTAAGTCTTCGTTATTTAGCTTTCGTTCTTTTTCATCCAATGTAATAAATGGTGTGCCTTCAGGCAACGTTTTTACTACTAGTTTTTTATCGCCTATGGCATCGTAATCAAAGGCATGAAGCGGCTGCCCTGTTTCGTGCTGTATATAGTTAGTGATGTCAACAAGGTTATTAATAGGACGAACACCTACCGCCTTCAGCCGCTGCTGCAGCCAGTTTGGCGAGCTGTCTACTTGTACATTAGCAATGCAAATACCTGAATATCGTTTACAGGCTTCGCTATTTTCAACAGAAACTGATATGTCTAATGAACGGGCATCAACACTAAAATCGTCAGTTGGTAAAACCGGTTTCACCTGTACCTTATCATGGTGCGAAAGATAAGCACAAACATCTCTTGCCACACCCCAATGGCTCATGGCATCCATACGGTTAGGCGTGAGGCCTATCTCGTAAATGACATCTTTAAAAGGTTTGAAATAATCAACAGCAGTTGTGCCAGGTTGTACATCATCGGGCAATATCATAATGCCTGCATGTGATGTGCCTAAACCAATTTCATCTTCGGCGCAAATCATTCCATGGCTTTCTATGCCACGAATCTTTGCCAGTTTCATTGTCAGGGGTTCACCGGCTGCAGGATAGATGGTTGTACCAACCGTTGCTACCACTACTTTTTGTCCGGTAGCTACATTAGGTGCCCCGCAAACAATCTGTAATGCTTCACCACCTGTAGTTACTTTAGTGAGCTTTAATTTATCGGCATTAGGATGCTGGGTTACTTCCAGCACTTCGCCTATTAGTAAACCTTTTAGTCCACCTTTAATTTCTTCAAAAGGTTCCATTTTTTCTACCTCAAGGCCAATGGAAGTTAAGATATGTGAAAGCCTTTCAGGGTCTATGGTAATAGGTAAGTATTCGCTTAGCCAGTTATAAGAAATTGTCATGTAATCGTATCTGTTTTAGAAGGTGTCAAAGATAAGACCTCGCTCTTGCCTCTCTTCAACAAGTTGTATAGAACAGTAAGGATATGCATTGAAAGCACTTGCTGGATTCTATAAGCTATAAAACAATAAGCGCTAAAAAAAATTAAGTAAATCTGTGTTGACTTGTCTTACTGTATAAACTGTATTCCGGTATGTCGGTACTAATAATTAGGGGATGGGTGTGTATCCTTCTGCGGCGTCATCGCCCCGGTTATCGGCAACAGCTTCAAAACTCCCATCAGGTAAAACTTTAATGGCTTCCACTCTTCCAATACCACCACGCTCTACAATTTTATAACCCATCTTTTCTAAGGCTGCACGTACAGCCACCGGAAAAGTTTTCTCTACATCAACCTGGTCGGGCAGCCATTGGTGGTGAAATTTAGGGCGGTACACAGCATCTTCCGTAGTCATTCCAAAATCAATAATATTTACTATAGTTTGAAAAACAGACGTAGGAATTGTTGTGCCCCCCGGTGTGCCCACCACTAAAAAAGGTTTACCGTTTTGTAATAAAAGAGTAGGTGCCATTGAACTCAGCATGCGTTTGCCTGGAGCAATAGCATTGGCCTCGCCTCCAACAGCGCCATAAAAATTTGGTACGCCGGGTTTAGCACTAAAGTCATCCATTTCATCATTCAGTAAAAAGCCGGCGCCCCCAACTACCGTTTTACTTCCGTAACCGTTATTTAATGTGGTAGTAACCGATACGGCATTACCCTGTTTATCTATCACACTTATATGTGTAGTTTGTTCGCTTTCTTTCATTGGTAAAACTCCCGGCTTAATCACAGTACTGTTACCTGCTACTCCCGGCTGGTAATCTTTCATGCGCTCTTTCAAGTAGGTATCTGCAACCATACCAGTTGCCGGCACTTTATAAAAGTCAGCATCACCCATAAATTCAGCACGGTCGGCATAAGCACGGCGTTCAGCCTCAGTCATAAGCTGCACTGCCATTGCCGAATTAAAACCATACGTAGGTAGTGGTTTGTCTTCAACCATCTTCAACATTTGATGTAATAATGTACCGCCGCTGCTTGGCATTGGCATGCCCACGACTGTATATCCTTTATAATTGAACGAATGGGGAGTGCGCCATTTGGCAGTATAATTTTTTAAATCATTCAAAGTGATAATGCCGCTTCCACGCTTCATTTCTGCAACAATCAAATCAGCAGTTGCACCTTCATAAAATCCGGCCGCTCCATTGTCTCTTATTCTTTTTAAAGTGTTAGATAGATCCGTTTGGGTTAATGTATCGCCGACTTTCCATGCAATGTTTTTTTGAAAAGCTGTTCTCATGGTGTTGTACTTTGCCAGAGTATCCTGTAAATAGTTTAACGAAACCGCTTCTCTTTGGGTAAGTACAAAACCGTTTTGCGCTAAGTCAATGGCGGGTTGTATCAATTTAGCAAATGGCAGCGTCGCATATTTCATACTTTCAAACAAGCCGGCAATGGTTCCAGGCACACCGGCTGCCAAATGGCCATTCAAACTTTTTCCTTCCACTACATTACCCGCCGCATCTAAATACATGTCACGGTGTGAAAGGGCGGGCGCCATTTCACGATAATCTAATGCAATAGTTTCGCCTGTTGAAGTTCGTGCAACCATAAAGCCGCCGCCACCAATATTGCCTGCACCCGGATATACTACTGCCAGTGCTAACTGCGTAGCGATAGCCGCATCAAATGCGTTGCCGCCGCTCTTCATGATTTCAACACCTATTTTACTGGCAAGCGGGTGGGCAGAAGCAACTGCACCGTTTTTTACTATTGATTTTTTTAAAGATGTGTATTGATAAGGATTAACAGGACCGTTACTGCCTACTATATTTTTGGTAGAAGAGCAGGCGAAAAAAAACGAGATGGTTATAAATGACAGAATCTGAAGCCGCATGAAAATGATTTAAAAATGACAAGTTACAAAGTTAACAAAGGATGAAAATATGTTTCAGAACGGCTATCTTTAAAATTCAGTTAACTCATTTTTTATTTCTTTTTGATAACCCAAAATCACTACTTATGATTGGAGTCAACACTTCTGTGCGTAAAGGAGTTTTCCTGCTTTTTAGTTTTATTTTTTCTCTTGCGGCATTTGCGCAAAACACTACGGTACGAGGTACCGTAAAAGATCCGAACGGCCTGCCGCTGCAAGGCGCTTCAGTAGTAATTGAAGGCACAAAAAAAGGAGTAGTTACCGATATCAATGGTGCTTATTCCATAAGTGTTGCACCGGGTACTTATACATTGGTAATTACTTATGTAGGTATGCAGCAGCAAAAACAGCCGGTGGATGTGCCTGCAGGCGGACTAAGTGATGTTAGCTCTAACCTGCAAAGCGCTGGCGATCTTAACCGGATCGTTATTGTTGGCTCCCGTTCAGCTACCGTACGTTCTTCTACACAAACCCCTGTGCCGGTTGATGTGATTTCTGCAAGAGAGTTGCAGGCTACAGGGCAGGTAGAGCCCACACAGATGTTGAATTTTATCGCCCCATCTTACAATTCATCAAGGCAAACAGTAGCAGATGGCACCGACCATATTGACCCTGCCACCCTCCGTGGCTTAGGTCCCGACCAGGTGCTGGTTTTAGTAAATGGAAAACGCCGTTACAATACGGCGTTGCTGAACGTAAATGGTACTATCGGACGCGGATCCGTTGGTACAGATTTAAACTCCATACCTCCCGAAGCTATTGAACGCATAGAAGTATTGCGTGATGGCGCTTCCTCACAATATGGTTCCGATGCAATTGGTGGTGTTATAAACGTGGTGATGAAAAAGAACAATAAAGGAACTACGTTATTTGCTCATGCAGGTCAGTATTACGCAGGCGACGGTGGAGTAAGACAGATAGGCTTAACCCAAGGATTTAAACTTGGGAGCGAAGGCTTCTTAAGTATATCAGGCGATCTGCGTCATCGTGATGCAACCAACCGTGTGGGTGACTACCAGGGTAATGTTTATAATGCCTTACCCAATAATTATACACCAGGTCAGTTTGACAGCGTAATGGCGATTGATATTCCTTTCTCTGCTCAAAAGGGATTTAACAGAAAAAACAATATGGCCATTGGCAACTCGCAGTTAGATAATGGCGGGTTTTTAATTAATGCCGGCATACCGCTTAGTGGCCGTACACAGTTTTTTGCTACCGCCAGTATGAACTGGAGAGATGGAAAAGCGGCGGGCTTTTACCGCTATCCATATCAAACCGGCCAGGTGATCACCGCTTTATATCCTGATGGATTTCTTCCTTTGATTAATTCAATAATTAAAGACAAATCGTTTATTGTTGGCGTTCAGGGAAAAATGGCTGGTGGCTGGAACTGGGATGCAAGCCAAACAGGTGGTGGCAACTCTTTCCGCTTTGATATTACCAATACTAACAATGCCACGCAATTTGCTTTGGGTAAGGCTGCGCAAACCGAATTTTATGCGGGCACATTGGTATTTAATCAATACACCACCAATGTAAATTTTTCAAAAGATATGGGGGCTAAAATGGGCCTGAAGTCTTTCAACTTTGCTACCGGCGCCGAACTGCGTTTTGATAACTATCAAATTCAGGCAGGCGAAGAAGCTTCCTGGAAAAATTATGATCCGACTTCCGGTAAGGTAGGAGGGGCACAGGTGTTTTCTGGTTTTCAACCCGTAAATGCGGTGAATGAAACACGGACAGTGGGTGCCGCTTATGTAGATGTGGAGAGCGATATAACAGACCGGTTCCTGGCAAATGTTGCAGCCCGTTTCGAATCTTACAGTGATTTTGGTTCTAACATAGCCGGTAAGCTGGCCTTACGCTACAAGGCCGCCGACGCTTTAAGCTTTCGTGGTTCAGTAAGCAACGGCTTCAGGGCGCCAAGCATGCATCAGCGTTATTTTAGCTCAGTCGCTACTGTATTTGTTAGTGTGAATGGCGTTTTAACTCCGGTGCAGAATGGTACATTCCGTAATAACAGTGAGTTGGCAAAAGCTTTTGGCCTTCCATCGCTGGAGGCAGAAAAATCTATGAATTACAGTGTTGGCTTAACATCCAGGTTGACCGGCGGCTGGAACTTTACGGTTGATGCTTATCAAATCGATATCAAAGACCGCATTGTGCTGACAGGGATCTTTAGAAAAACCAGCACTGTTGTGGCAAGCTTACTGGCAGCATATCCTGATGTAAATACAGCTGCCTTTTTCTCTAATGCTATTGATACAAGAACAAAAGGGCTTGATGTAGTGATTTCGAAAGATACACGCATGGATAAAGGTTCGCTGAGGGCCACACTGGCTGCCAACTTTAATAAAACAAAGGTGACAAAAAATAAGGACCTCCCTGCCCCTTTGAAAGCCGATCCTACATTAGGAAATGTTTTATTTGACAGAGAGCAAAAGTCAAGAGTTGAAGAAGCGCAGCCCCGTAATAAAATTAGTTTGGGATTGAACTACCTGATTGGCAAATTTTCAGTAAATGCAAGGTCTACCCGCTTTGGCGAAGTAGCTACAAAAGACATTACCAACCCTTTACTTGATGAAGAATTTGACCCACGTGTTATCACAGATTTAAGTATTGGCTATAAAATTTCGAACTTTGCCACCCTTACCATAGGTGCCAATAACATTGGCGATGTGTATCCGGAGAAATTGAAAAAGATCGACTACAGGAACCGTTTGGATAACAGCAGTTTTGGTCGCTTTGTTTATAGTCGTGCCGCTACGCAGTTTGGCTTTAACGGTGGATACTATTTTACCTCACTTGTGTTTGACATAGGTAATTTATAAAAATAGAAATAAGCTTTAGTGTTTTACCAGGCAGATGCAAGTAAAACGGTGATGGCGCCTCTTCATAAATTTTATAAAGGCAGCTATATATAGCTGCCTTTATTTATCCTGCATCCATATGAAGTCATGACAATTATGATTATTCCTAGTTAAAGGGGTGAGAGTTATTAAAATAAGAACTGAATTATCAAGCTTTGGCATTCCACTTTTGGAGTCATTCACCCACCTGGTAGATTATTAGATAGATAAGATGCAATTTGCAGTTGGCCTGCTACTGTTTTATTACACTTGCATTTCTCTTGTCCGGTATCTATCTTGCGTGCGCCAAACTATTATTTAAATAGGTGTTGCTGTTCCGGTATAACCTAAGCCGTCCTACAGTAACGAACCCTCCGGAAACGGAGGGTTTTGTTTTCTACAGAGGTTAAAAATTTCAGCCCTAATATTGTTGCTTAATAATTTCATTGCATGAAACAAATTTTTATATTACTGCTGTTTTTCTTCTATCAGAATTCCTTTGCACAAGTACAAACGCCTGAGCAATTCCTGGGTTATAAAATAGGCACACATTACACGCCGCACCATCGCATTGTAGAATACTTTAAAGCAATAGCTGCAGCATCTCCATCTACTATTAAGTTGCAGCAATATGGCGTTACCAACGAGGGACGTCCGTTATTAGCTGCCTTTATTTCTACAGCGCAAAATATTAGCAATCTTGAAAGCATCCGCACCAATAATCTTTCTCTTACCGAAGGCAAAGGTGCTGGAAGTTCTGCTCCTGCAATTGTATGGCTTAGCTATAATGTTCATGGCAACGAGACTTCTTCATCGGAAGCCGCAATGTTAACCTTATTTGCTTTGGCTGACCCCTCAAATGCGCAAACAAAAACCTGGATGCAAAACACTGTTGTTATTATGGATCCATGTTTGAATCCCGATGGCCGCGACCGGTATGTGAACTGGTTTAATTCAGTTTCAAACAAAACCTTTAATCCATTAGCCGAAAGCCGTGAGCATCGCGAGCCTTGGCCCGGTGGCAGAAGCAACCATTACAACTTTGACCTTAACCGCGATTGGGCATGGCAAACGCAGGTAGAAACACAACAGCGCCTTTCTTTATACAACCAATGGCTGCCACAAGTTCATGTTGATTTTCATGAGCAGAGCTATAACGAGCCTTATTATTTTGCACCGGCGGCAGAACCTTTTCATGAAGTGATTACACCGTGGCAAAGGGAGTTTCAGAACACCATTGGTCGCAACCATGCAAAGTATTTTGATGCGAATGGCTGGTTGTATTTCACCAAGGAACGTTTTGATCTTTTGTATCCGTCGTATGGTGATACATACCCTATTTATAACGGCTCTATTGGTATGACGTATGAACAAGGTGGCGGGCCATCAAGTGGACTTGGGGTGATTACCGAAAACGGCGATACATTAACGTTAGGTGACAGGGCGCAACACCACTTTACAACTGGATTGAGCACAGTAGAAATAGCTTCAAAAAATGTGGCTCGTTTAGTAACGGAGTTTCAAAAATTTTATCGTGATGCAAGTGCAGGCATCGGTCCATATAAAGGATATGTAATTAAAGCAGATGATAATAGCACTGATCGCATGGGGGCGCTTATCACCCTTTTAAACCGCAACGGTATTCGCTTTTATAAAGGCCGTGGCACTAACCTTCGCGGACTGAATTATAACACCTTGAAAGAAGAAAACTTTGGTGTTTCATCAACGGATATTATCATCCCATCTGCGCAGCCAAAAGGAGCTTTGGTAAAAGTTTTATTTGAACAGAATACAAAATTGAGCGATTCGGCTACTTATGATATTACTGCATGGTCGCTGCCGTATGCTTATGGCCTTACTGCTTATGCTACCACATCTGTTCTTCCATCGCTTGAGCCCTTTGGTTCTATTCAATTATTAAATGCAGGTACTAACGAATCGCCGTATGCGTACATAATCCCGTGGACAGGAATTTCCGCTGCTAAACTAACCGGCCAGCTTTTGCAAAAAGGGGTGAAGCTGCGTTATGTTACAACGCCATTTTCGGCCAGCGGGCAAAATTTTAACCGTGGCTCCGTAGTGGTGATGCGTAACGGTAATGCGGCATATGCCGATCTCTGGAATACGGTTCGGACCGCAGCCAACGAAGCTTCTGTAAAACTAATTCCGGTAACTTCTGGTTTTGTTGATAAAGGCCTTGACTTCGGGTCATCTGCAGTAGTGCCAATGAAGGCCCGGAAAGTGGCAATGTTTACAGGTGAAGGAGTGGGCAGTTTAGCGGCAGGAGAAGTGTGGTATTATTTTGAGCAAGTGCTTAACTACCCCGTTACTTTAATTAACGCTGCCGATGCAGGCCGTATGAACTGGAGTAATTACGATGTAGTGATTATGCCTGATGGCAACTATCGTTTTTTAAATGAAAAAGCTTCAGCAGATGCCTTGAAAGCATGGATAAACAACGGTGGTAAACTAATAGCGATGGAAAGTGCGGTAAATGGGTTATCAAAACTTGATTGGGCTATTAAAGCAAAGAAACCGGAGGACAGTAGCAGTAAGGAAAAAGATAAAGATCCTTACACCGCTTTGCGTCGTTATGATGACCGTGAACGGGTGGCATTAAAAGACTATACACCCGGCTCTATTTACAAAGTAGAATTAGATAACACACATCCTTTGGCGTTTGGTTATCCGGGCTATTATCATACGTTGAAAATGGATAACAACCAATACGAGTTTTTAAAAGAGGATGGCTGGAATGTGGGTGTTGTAAAAAAAGAAGGGCCAGTGTCAGGATTCGTTGGTACTAATTTGACCAAACGGTTACGTAACCACCTTGTGTTTGGCGTACAGGAAGTTGGCCGTGGCACGGTTACTTACTTTACTGATGACCTACTCTTCCGCAGCTTCTGGGAAAACGGGAAACTGCTTTTTGCTAATGCTGTTTTTTTGGTAGGACAATAATTGCCGCACAGCCTAAAACAATTGCGGCCATAAATAGTATAGTTTTCTTTAGCTATCCTTTTCAATTTTTGTACTGATGAAATACATATATCTCACTTTCTTTTATTGCTTCGCTCTTCTTTCTGCGAAAGCGCAAACGCCATCCTTCCCAACGTCTGGTGATATTTATTTGGGTCTAAAAAAGCTTAATGTTTTAGGCAGTGTGTTATATGTTGCTGCGCACCCCGATGATGAGAACACAAGATTGCTGACCTACTTTTCAAAAGATAAGGCATACCGTACGGGCTATTTATCATTAACCCGTGGTGATGGAGGACAGAACTTAATTGGAGAAGAACAAGGAATTGAATTAGGGTTGATTCGTACACAGGAATTATTAGCAGCAAGGAGAATTGATGGCGCTGAACAATTTTTTTCAAGAGCCTATGATTTTGGTTTTTCAAAATCGCCCCAGGAAACTTTTACTAAATGGGATAGGGAAAATATTTTAAGCGATGTGGTTTGGGTGATACGAAAGTTTCAGCCCGATGTCATTATCACCCGTTTTCCTACAACCGGTGAAGGAGGCCACGGTCACCATACGGCATCTGCCATTCTTGCCAATGAAGCTTTTACTGCAGCTGCTGATGCCAGGCGTTTCCCCGAACAATTAAAATATGTACAACCATGGCAGGCTAAACGTATTTTATGGAATGGCTTCAACTTTGGCGGCGGCGCAAATACTCCAATAACCAGTGACCAGTTGAAGCTGGATGTTGGCGGTTTTAACCCGGTGCTTGGAAGAAGCTATGGTGAGATAGCTGCCGATAGCCGGAGCCAGCATAAAAGCCAGGGTTTTGGTGTGCCGCGGAGCAGGGGTGAAGCATCAGAATCTTTTACAACTACAGCCGGTGTGCGGCCATCAACTGATTTATTTGAAGATGTTATAACCGATTGGAAAAAGGTAAAAGGAGGTGATGCTATTACGGCTCTTATTAATAACACAATTGCTTCGTTTGATTTTTTAGCGCCGCAAAAATCAGTGCCTCAATTAGTGAAGGTTTATAAAGCCTTGCAGGGGCTGCCGACTGGTTATTGGCGGGATAAGAAAATGAAAGAAACAAAAGATCTGATTGAAGCTGCAAGCGGTTTGTGGATGGAAGCTTTTACAGCAAACCAGTATGCTGTGCAAGGTGATTCCCTTCGAATAAACTTTGTTTTAAATGATCGTTTGGGTGCAGGTATCACAGTAGAAAAAATAACTGTTGAAAACTTTGATTCAACCGTAAATAACCTTCTTACAAAAAATAAAAACCTGGCTTTCAGCAAAACAATTTTCGTTGATAATGAAAAGCCGATTACCCAACCTTATTGGCTTAAGGAAAAAATGCAGGAAGGGTATTTTGTAGTTACAGATCAGCAAATGATTGGACAACCCGACGTTCAAACTGCTTACACTGTTAGCTATACGTTGCGCATGGGTGGCGAAAGTTTTTCTTTTACAAAACCGTTGCGCTATAAGTTTACCGACCCGGTAAAAGGAGAAGTCTACCAGCCGGTTTATGTAATTCCATCTGCTACGGTTATGGCCAGTCCTTCTATTTTATTATTTAAGAATCATGAAAAGGGTAGCAGTGAAATCTCTCTCCAGGTAAATGCTAATAAACCGTTACAGGGCAAAGCTGATGTGCACATCAAATCATTAGCCTACGACAGCACGAAAACCGATGCGGGATTTTCGTTACTCACTAACAGTAGTAAGTTTTATTCTTTTGCTTTAGATAATGGTAAAGCAGGTATCAGGCCTACTGATAATTTGTATGGCTCGTTCCATTATACCGACAACCAAAAAGAAGCGGTTGCATATCTTTCTATGCGAAGCATCAATTATGATCATGTACCCTCAATAAGATATTTTTATGGGGATGCTGTTAAGCTGGTTTCTGTTGACTTAAAAACGGAAAATAAAAAGGTTGGTTACATAGTGGGCGCAGGCGATAAAGTGCCAGATGCACTGGAACAAATGGGTTATGAAGTAACGCTTTTAACTGATAAAGAACTGGCAAGAAATAACCTGCAACAATTCGATGCAATCATCAGCGGTGTTAGAGCTTATAATACTAACGAGTGGCTAAATGGCTATTATGAAAAGCTAATGAAGTATGTTGAAGGTGGCGGCAACCTTGTCGTTCAATATAATACCAGCAGCAACATCGGTCCTGTAAAAGCAAAGATTGGCCCTTACAATTTCAACATCAGCCGCAACAGAATTACGGACGAAAGTGCGGCCGTTAAATTTTTAAAACCGGAACATCCTGTTTTAAATTTTCCAAACAAAATTTCACAGGATGATTTCAAAGGATGGATACAGGAACGCAGTATCTATCATGCAGATAATTTAGATGCTCACTACGAAAGCATCCTGCGCATGAATGATCCCGGTGAAGCTGCGCATGATGGCAGCCTGGTGATTGCAAAATATGGTAAAGGATTTTTTACATACACCGGTTTGGTTTTCTTTAGAGAGTTGCCCGCCGGCGTGCCGGGAGCCTATCGTTTATTGGCTAACATCATTGCTTTAAATAAAATAAAGGGATCGTAATGGTTGAGAAAAAGCCGAATAGCAACCGGGGATATATTGCCTTTGCATTTGTGATCTTGCTTGGTTATGCCATTGGCATCTTTATTAAAAGAGTACCGTTGGGATTGATGATTGGACTGGTGTTAGGCTTGCTGGGCTCTGGGTTGTTGAGAAGAAGGCGATAAGTTATTTGAGGCAAATTTTCTCGCAGCGAACGCCAAGGAGCAGCGTCGCAACGATAGACTCATTCATTATTGCTTTAATAATAATTGCCATGACAGAAAATGAACTAGCGACACTTGCATTAGACATTTCCTTCAAGATTCATCGTATGTATGGTCCTGGGTTATTTGAATCTGTTTATGAAGAAATTTTTTCTTACGAATGGAATAAAACGGGCATTCCCTTTTTAAAGCAACATCCTGTTCCCCTAATACACGAGACAATAAAACTGGATGCCGGATTTCGGGCAGATGTGATTTTAGATAATAAAATAATCATTGAGTTCAAAAGCGTTGAAGCTTTGGCAGACATACATTATAAACAACTCCTTACTTACTTAAAACTTACACACTTAAAATTGGGTCTCTTGATTAATTTTAATGTAGTCTTACTTAAAAGCGGTATACACAGGATAGCTAATAATCTATAGATCGTTGCGACGCTGCTCCTTGGCGTTCGCTGCGTGAAATTTGTTCCATCAAATAAAATTTGTTTGCATGAAATCTGACGAACCCCCACTTTTCAAATCCTGGACATCCTGGTATATTCTTGTGATTGGTTTTCTGATCCTTTTAATTTTTCTCTTCTATCTCTTTACCAAAAAGTTTGCATGAACAGTACCGATTGGCTGGTGATAATTTTTGTGCTGGCAGGCATCATACTTTATGGCTTGTATAAAAGCCGCACAACAAAAAACCTTGAGGGTTATTTTCTTTCCAATCGCAACCTTCCGTGGTATGTCGTGCTGCTAAGTATCATGGGTACGCAGGCAAGCGCCATTACTTTCCTTTCCGGGCCCGGACAAGCCTTTGCGGATGGAATGCGCTTTGTGCAATATTATTTTGGATTGCCATTAGCGATGGTAGTTATCTGCATCACTTTTGTTCCACTTTTTAACAGGCAAAAAGTTTTCACAGCGTATGAGTTTTTAGAAACCCGTTTCGATAATAAAACAAGATCACTTACTTCATTTTTATTTCTTTTACAGAGGGGCGTTTCAACCGGCATAAGCATTTATGCACCTTCTATAATTATTTCTTCACTGTTTGGGTGGGATATTTTCTGGACCAATATAATCATGGGTGGATTACTAATTATCTATACGGTTGCCGGTGGTGCAAAAGCGGTTGCGCACACACAAAAAATTCAACTCTTTATCATCTTTGCTGCTATGGGGGCCGCTGCTTATACGGTTATAAATTTATTGCCTGATAATGTAGGCATCATAGATGCATTACACATTAGCGGCAAAGCCGGACGTACCAACGTTATTACAACAGGAATGACAGAAAGCGGTTTTGACTGGAATGACCGCTACAATATTTGGAGTGGAGTAATCGGCGGCTTCTTCCTGGCACTCTCTTACTTTGGTACCGATCAGTCACAGGTAGGAAGATATTTAACAGCACAAAATAACCGGCAAAGCCGCATTGGATTATTAATGAATGGCCTGATAAAAGTGCCGATGCAATTCGGTATTTTATTGATTGGTGTACTGGTATTCGCTTTTTACCAGTTCAATCCATCGCCTGTTTCCTTTAATGAAGGATTGCTGAGTGAGGTAAATGCAACATCGCATAAAGACTCCGTTCAACTATTGCAAAGCAGGTATGACTCGGCAATGGTTTTAAAAACGAAAGCTGCTCAATCATATCTAACGTCATTGCATCAAAATACAGAAACCGGCACTATTGAAAAGGAACTTAAAGTGCTCAACGCAAAAACAGATTCTTTGCGAAACGATTTTAAGCGCATGGCAAAAGCATCTGTGAATAAAAAAGGCGATGATGCCAATTACGTCTTTCTATCTTTTGTAAAAACCTACTTGCCTACAGGTTTAAAAGGCTTGTTGATTGCCATTATATTTTTAGCGGCATGGGGCTCTATTGCTGCAGCATTGAACTCTTTGGCGGCAAGTACAGTAGTTGATTTTCATCAGCGGTTTAGCAAAGTGAATACGGAAGAAAAAGAATATAAAATAGCCCGTTGGTACACCCTGGCCTGGGGTATTTTTTGTGTGTTGATTGCGCAGTTTGCTGGCAACCTGGGGCAAAGTTTAATTGAAACAGTAAACATTTTAGGCTCCCTGTTTTATGGTGTTATCCTTGGAATTTTTTTAGTGGGATTTTATTTGAAAAGAGTTGGCGGAACGGCCACCTTCTTTGCTGCATTGGTAGTTGAAATAGTTGTATTGCTACAGTTCTTCCATGATAAAATTTCGTTTTTGCAATGGCTGCCAGAGGTTAGTTTTCTATGGCTAAACGCTATTGGCGCTTTGGGTGTGATGCTTCTGGCTATGGTTGTGGAGAAACTGTTACGGCTTTGCCATTCTGCAGTAAATGATAAATAAAAGGTGATGCATCCGGCACCACCTTTTTCTAAGTAATATATAAGTAATTACACTACAAACGGATCAACAATAGCTGTTACCTGCGCTTTTGTCAAAGGTTCATCAAAAGCTTCTGACGCTTCGTTTGCAGAGATCACCGCACCACCAATATTAGTAATGGGAACGGTTGCCTGGCTTACCACTTCTTCGCCTGCATAACTCATTTGAATAGCAGCATTTGCTCCTGCATTACCAGTATCAATACCACTTTGTGCCAGGGTTATCCAGGGCTGTAACGTTACACCCGCAGGAACCAGTGAACCACTTGCAAGGTTGCGCCGCATTTGGCGAATGTGCGAAGCATGGCGGGCTTCTACTGCATGAATCTGGAGAGCAGCAGTTAATACATCATTGTTGTTGATTAATCGTGGCGCCTGGCCTTTGTAAGCTCTAACACCTGTGTCTTCAAAGGTCTGCGCAACCGCCAGCATCACACCATAATTTGAAGCAGCTGCTGCAAAAGGTCCCATCCTGCTTCCGTTACCACCTGTAAAATCAAATGAAGCGGCTGTATAAACAGGTGGCGTTACACCTAATGAATTTAAAACCGTTTTCAGAAAGGCAACGTGTGCCACTTCATGGTCGCGAATTACTGTAAGGGCGCCTTGTGCAGGGCCGGCAGGAACGCCGATAGCAGCAAAAGTGCCTACTACACCTTTATAAAATTCCGCTTCAAGATTTTCAAGTAAGTAAGCAAACAGCAATACGTCTTTTACATCGTCGTTGGTTTGGCCGTAAGCTTTATTGAACATAGACCCTAAGGCAGATGGCACGGCGGCCAGTGCCAGTGTTTTACCAATAAATGAAAAGCGTTTCATCACCTTTCTGCGGCTATCTAACCTATCGTAAACCTCAGGATCTACGTTTTCTATCTCGTGTAATAAATTATGTACGTTCATGATTTTTTTGTTTTAAGAGGTAGGAAGATTATTTGCGATGATTCTGTTTCTTACATACGTGGAAGCAATAGCTAAAACCTGCGGTGGATTTAGGGCACCATCAAGAGCATTTGCAGTATTAGCACCAAGAGGAGCCAGGGAAGCAAGGTCAGCAAATGAGCCGTTACTGATTAAATCACGGATTAATGCCGCATGGCGGGCTTCTACAGAAACAATCTTTCCTGCTAAGGTCAGGTAGTCTGCACTTACAAGTAATTTACCTGCGCCATTGTAGGCTGCTACACCAAGGTCTTCAAATGCTTTTGCAGTAGCTAATACACTGTCGCGGCTGCTGAAGTTGATCGAAGAAAAATCTACATCCAAACCCTGGATCGCACTTGTACCAAGAGCTGCTTTAAAAAATTCACGGTGGGCAATTTCGTGGTCTCGGATGTCTTTCAGGTATTCACCTTCGAGGGCATTCATCCCGGAATAAGGGGTAGCCATTACCTGTGTGTAAAAGGCGGCTTCCAATTGCTCTAAAGCATAGGCATAGTTAAGAATACCAATGTCGCCACTACCTAAGTTTACGCCATCTGTACCACTACCATCATCATCTCTGACGCAGCCTGTAAGGCCAACACCACTAATCACTAATGCAGATGCACCGGCCATCCCGGAAAAACGTAAAAACTTTCTGCGTGAAAGTTCCTTTTGAGCAAGATCGTCAAGTAGCGTCCGGTCTCCCTCTTTTTTTGTGCGATTCAAAATTTCCATACGTAATGTTTAAGGGTGAGAAATTAGATTCTCGTTAGTAAAAAGGTCTTCATTTGTTTAAGAATGACATTAGTTACGTAAACATTTGTGCCCATAGATTTATAGTATGAAAGTTTTTTATGTTGAGGTAATTAATTCGTTTACCCAAATTGTTCAAACAATACATTTGTTTTAATACCGGGATGTAGAATAAACGATACAATAAAAAAAGCATCACGTTATGGCGTGATGCTTTTTTTATAATGGACGAGATAAAATTTATTTCAGTGTAGCCAATAGCTTTTCATTTAAGGCTACATAATCATCGTTCTTTTGTTCCTTAGCTAACTCAATAGATTTGTTAGCAATCTTTTTTGCTTCCTCTTTTTTACCCTGCTTTGCTAAAGCGTTCGCTTTCTGATGATAAACCCAAAACGCTTTTGGGTTTTGCTCAATGGCTTTATCAAGCCAGGTAATAGCCTGGGTTAGGTCTTTACCATTATCCATATAATACATAGCGGCGTTAAAGTAAGGACGACTGTCTGTACTCATAAGACTATTGATCTGTGCCATCACTTTCGTATCCACATCGGTTGAAATTGGCAGCGTTACCAGTGTTTTATCCCATACGATAGTAAGGTCGATACTTGTTGCTTTTACGTTGTGAAACTGCATGCTGAATGATTCAAACGAATTAGGCAGCGGTGAAGGCTTCACATTTACACGAACAACATCCATTTCCTGTTTGTAAGCTGCAGGGCTTGTTACATCGGTTTGTTTGCTGATAATAAGAGTCCAGGCATCTTTTTCAGGAATAGAAAGCAGGCCATATTTACCGGCCGGAACTTTAGTGCCGCCAATTATTACTTCATCACTAAAATTAAGTATAGTAGCGCTGTTAGCGCCGGTGCGCCATACTTTGCCATAAGGCACAAGGTCACCAAAAATTTTACGTCCTTTCATGCCAGGGCGGGAATACGTAAGTTCAATGGAACCAAGGCCGAAATCCTGCTTAATGGTTTGGGTAGGAGAGGGGGCTGGTGTTTTTAGCGGTTGCGCATGTACTGCAAAGGAAGCAGTGATAATTCCCGCACATAGAAGCAATTTCTGTATCATACTGTTAGAGGTTTTGGGCAAAGATAAAGAACTGCTATGCTTATTGTAAAGGTTGATTACTGTGGAATGTAAAACCGCAGAATATAAAATATAAAATTTAAAACTGTTATCACTTTGGTAGTAGAAGCCTTACTTTTTCAAACTGCTGCCTGAAAGGTTTCTTATTTAAAAAAGGGGTTTATCTGATTTTTACATTCTGTTGTTTTATATTCTACATTTTATATTTCTTCCGCTTATTCATTTACATCGTCAATATATAACCTATAACTTCCTTTTACCTCTCCACCACCATTTTTGTCCCATACCCGGTAGTGAATAATGAAGTAATCAATATCCCGCCGTGTTTTACTAATAATAGCCTGGAGGTAAACACGACTTATGCCACCCTTACCAACAACAGGCATCTTGTGAAAAAGGCTGGGTATATTGACTACCGGTTCGCCTTTATCAGTTACAACTTCCTGGGATGCATCCATAGATGTTTTTCGATTATCTGCCAGCCAGTTTTTATCAAATTCCAGGTTTAAATAAATAGAATCTCCTAATGAAATCGTGTTAGTTCTTGGTAGCAGGCTTCCGTTTTCAAAAGATAAGTAAGCACGGGCTATTTTTATTTTTCCCGATTCATGCACAATAATGTTATGCAGTATTTCGCCTTTACTATTTGTTGCAATACTATCTGCGATTGCAGTATTTCTATTTTGAATGGCGGCTTTTTTTGTATTGTCCTCTTTTGCAGGATTATTGCAGGCATACAAGCCTAAGATAGTTTGCAGCCAAAGCAGCAGCAACATTTTCATAAAATGATTTGAGAGGAAAAGATAGCGAAATGCAAACAGCTTGCGGGTGGAAGGAGCTTTTAAAACAAAACCCGAAAAAGCAGAAAGTGATCCGGTGTAATCTTATGAACTAAGGCGGTTGGCTTGGTTCTTCCGGATATTAGATTAGATGGATTTCTCTGCCCGTGCGGGTTGTACGAACTGTTATGGGAATGAAAAGAACTACGGTTTAAAAATCCAATATAGCGACAGAAGGGTTAATAAAATTTTGATTAGGGTACTTACTGTATAGGGAACGGATTATGGTTTTTTACAACCAGGATTTGAATTTCATTAAGTTCCCTCTGCGCTTATTGGAAAAGCTCATTTTAAAACGACTTTGCCTCCTTTTATACTTTCATCATTTTGGAATGCATCGTATAAATAAGTGCCCTTCGTAAGGCCTTCTACTGTTAGTTTATCATTTTTCTTTAGCTGTGTTTGATAAATTAATTTCCCTTCCAGGTCAAACAAATAAAACTGGAGCGTAGCCTGGTTAACAGAACTGATAGTGATGCTGCCCTCGTTATCAGGTGTGGGATATACTTTAACGGTATCGGTTGCTTTGTAAAATTTTACCGGAACTACATCAACTGTATTTTGAAAATTGCCTGACGAAACAATTAGTAACAGGGAAAGTAGTTTCATAGATTGATTATTTACCATTTTGGACATCCCATGCCGGCTGCATCGCTGTTATCAAACAGCCTCCATCCAAAGCGAAGGATAGAAGAAAAGTAGGAGTCCTTGTTCTTAGTGTTACCACGTTGTTCTCCAATGAAAAATGTTCCTCCCTGGCTAGATGGACCAGAGTTGAGCTTGTTATTTTGAACCGTCTTTGCTATTACGGCGTTTTCCGGTGTCAGGTATTTATCATATAAAGCCGGATTAATGTAATCATTGCTTAAATCATCAACATAGTCGGTGAAGGTTTTACGGTGCATAACTTCAAATCCTAAGTACATATTTTCTTTTGCATACCATTTTATACCCATGCCAAGAGGTATTTCCATTGATGTAAGTTTGTAGCGTGGCCTTTCAGGGTATTCAGTCATACCTTGTCCTTCAATCTGTAGTGGCTCCAGGTCAACCCAACGTGTAGTTCCGTTTGGCGAGCGGTATTGTGTTTGTGGTTTGAATTTAAATATGCCTAACCCGACAACACCATATGGACGAACTTTTCCTTTTAATTCCTCATACTCTTCGAAGAAAACAGTAGGATAAAATTCAACGGCTCCATATGCTTCCAAAAGTGAAGAGCGGAAGGAAAGGTTACGCACATAGCGGTAAGTTTCAGCGCCTCCTTTTTCTTTAATTAGTGAATCAGCGCCTTCCAGAACTCCATGATTAAGGGCTATTCTAAAGCCCAGCCATTCAGTGGGGTGATAGCTTATAAAAAGCCCTTTTGCCATTTTTGTTACAGGCAGGTTTACATCTTTTACAAAGTAAGTTCCCTTACCAAGGCCGCCACCCAAGTCGCCTAAAAAGATAAGTGGTCCAAGACCGAGGCCCACCTCGAATTTGCCATTAGCGGTTGCGATGGATTGTGCTTTGGAAAAAAATGCACAAAGAGAAAGTGTGCAGATAAGTACGGTTGTTCTTACAACTTGTACAGTTCGTGTCATAAGGATGGATTTGTTTTAACAGGATTGGGATTACAACACGAAAGTATAAGACCATACTTTAAATTGCAAGCGGTAGTAGAAAAATTTTAAAAGTCAAGGGTTTGTACACACTGCGTTTCGTGGATATACTACGTAGTTTTTAGCATGTAAATGTGCGGTATGCCATCCTCTATATAACCCTCGCCGATTTGAAAAAATCCAAACGATTCATAGAATTTTCTGAGATAAAGTTGTGCCCCGATCTTTAGCGGGACGGCCCCGAATAATTGGTAAGCAGTGTTAATAGATTCCTTCATTAGTTCTTTACCAGCACCTGTGCCGCGTACGGATGGAGAAGTAACAACACGGCCGATTGAAGGTTCTTTATAAATAACATCGGGAGGAACAAGGCGGGTATAAGCAACTAATTTGTTATCAGTAAACCCAAGCAGGTGATAAGATGCCTGGTCTTTATCATCCGCATCCTGAAACAGGCAGTTTTGTTCCACTACAAAAACTTCATTACGTAGTTGGAGCGCAGCATATAATTCGTCGGGCTTTAGCTCGTAAAAAGGCTTTAATATCCACTGTATGTGCATCCGCAAATTTAGCAATGTGTAATAGGCAATAGGCAATGTGTAATAGGGAATAGGCAATAAACAACTGGCAAAGTAATTAACAAAACGGAAATCTAATAATACGCTTCTGGAGCCATTCCCGTTGCTTATTGCCTATTGCCTATTCTTTCCTCATCTTCCAACTGCAGGAACAACTGGCAAACTTTCATTGCCTGTTGCTGTTACAGCCTGTACAGCAAAAAAATAATTGTCTTTTGAATAAGGTATTGTAGTAGAAAGTTGAGAAGTAAATATTTTCTTTTGCCATACCGGCGATGTGGTTTCCCGCATTAAAATATAGTAACCCGTTGGCTTGCCGTTTTTGGGCGCTTTCCAGCTAAGCGTTGTGGAGTTGGTAAGATTTTTCACATCTACCAAAACCGTTTGCGGTACCGATGAAGCTTTTGCCAAATTGGCCAGCGTCGCTAAGTTTATACCTGTGTTTTTACGCAGGTATTCAAAGTCCATGAACTCAATAAGGTCGCCATAGACGATGCCTTTTTCTGTGCGAAGGTCCTGGTGTTGATGGTTATAGTTTTCATTCATTTCAGTAATGCGAACGGCGGCAAAGCCACGTTGCACAAAAGGCGTATGATCGCCGCCGCGAAGAAAGCGGTCGTTTCGATAAACCATCACTACATCTAAATTTTCTACATAGCGTTCACCTACTTCTTTCAGGTAGCGGGCCAGCTGCCTTGTTTTCCCATCATTCTCTAAACCAAGGCTGCGAATGTTTTGAAAAGCACGGCCGGTATCCTGTACAGAAAAGGCTTCGCTAAACACACGAACCTTTGTATTGTCGATAATGTTTGTTTCATTACTGTTATTGCTACCCATAATGTCGTTGTTCAACATCGCATCAATATTCCAGGCCTGTTTCTTTGCTTTTTCGGCCAAATATCCGGCACCTAATAAACCTTGTTCTTCACCACTTACTGCCACAAAAATTATGGTGGCAGGAAAGCTTCGCTTACTCATAATTCTTGCACATTCCATAACCGCCGCTACACCGCTGCCATCATCGTTTGCGCCTGGGGCGTCGGCGGTCTTATTCATTACATCGCTAACACGGCTATCTAAATGGCCGCTGATCAAATAAATACGGTCATCGCTTGCATCTGTGCCTTTAAGTATCGCCATAGCATTACCTAAGTTAACTGCTGCACTTACCCTGCGCCCATCGGGTTGCAATGTAATAGTATCAACCATTGCTGTTAATCTTCCACCGCTTTGTAAAGCAAATTCATTAAACTTTTGCACCACCCATTCTCTGGCGCCGCCAATGCCTTTCTTTTTATCTGTTGTAGTACTTATTGTACTGCGGGTACCAAAGCTTACCATCTTGTTGATATAGCTCTTCATTGAGTCGGGTGAAATTTCTTTAACCATCGCTTCTATTTCAGGGTCACGCTGAATGATGGTTTGGGCGGAAGAAAGAGAAGTTATCGCGAGCAGGGTTACAATAAAAAGGCTTTTTTGCATGTGCTGAATTTATTGGATAAAAATAAGAAGAGATGGGCATAGGCATTTGGTACATTTTATATTGCAGCACGATATAAGATTTTATTGAAAATCAGTCGCGGTACTACCGTTAGTTAAATACTATTTCTAACCTGCATATAGACAATATCCTTTTTTGGCTATGAACCTTTTAGCGGAGTCTTTCATTTAATTTTTTTTGATATACCAGCTCGACGTATAGTCTTTCTTACAATAAAAATGTTTTACGGATGAGTTGAATGAATTAAAGTAATTTACCCGGGTTTAAGTCCAATATAGTATTCTAAACCTATCATCAAAACCAATGACAACAGCACTCACTAACTGCTCACAAAAGACACATTCCACTAAAAACATTCTGCTGGCAGATGACGACATTGATGATTGCAGCTTTTTCAAGGATGCATTAGATGGATTGCAACAAGATACATGCCTTACCACAGTTACCGATGGGGAGCAGCTAATGAATCTTCTTCATACAAATGAGCCTTTACCGGATATAATCTTTCTGGACATAAACATGCCACGTAAAAACGGCTTTGAATGTTTATTAGAGATAAAGCGCCACAACAAACTGAAAGAACTCCCCATTATCATATTTACCACAACCTTTGAACAAGGTGTTGTTGACCGGCTGTACAGAAGCGGGGCTCATTACTTCATATGTAAACCCCCGTCATTTTCGCATTTCAAAGAAGTAATACAGCAGGCATTAACACTTATAGAGAGGGAAAAGACAGCACAACCTCTTAAAGAGCACTTTGTACTTAAAGTAGATAAACGACCCGGTTTCTTACAGGCAAATTGAAAAGTGCACCAGAGAAGTGTACAATTTATTTAGGTATAATAAAATGCAGATCCAACTATGGCTAAGAAAGTAAACCAGGATAAGAATGAATTACTCATTGTTCGTAAGGAACTTGCAGATCAAAAAGCAGAAAAGGATAAATTGGCAGCCGAGTTAAAAACTGCTAATAATGAGTTGCTTTTCCAGGACCGGGAAAAGGGCAAAAGGGCGGCTGAGTTAGGAATCGCTAATAAAGAACTCGTTTTTGAAGATGCAGAAAAAGGAAAAAGGGCGGCTGAGTTAGGAATTGCAAACATTGAGCTTGACTATCAGAAAGACGAAAAGGAAAAACGTGCTGAAGAATTAACCATTGCAAATAAGGAACTGGCTTATCAAAATAAGGAGAAGGAAAAACGGGCTGGTGAGTTAAGTATCGCCAACATAGAACTTGCCTATCAAAATGATGAGAAAGAGAAACGTGCCGAAGAATTAACCCTGGCTAATAAAGAGTTGCTCTTTGAAAACGGGGAGAAGGAAAAAAGAGCAGCTGAGTTAGTGGTGGCAAACAAGGAACTGGCCTATCAGAATAAAGAGAAAGAAAAGCGGGCTGCTGAATTAATTATTGCAAATAAAGAGCTTGCCTATCAGAATAAAGAAAAAGAGAAAAGAGCTGTTGAATTAAGTATTGCCAACATAGAGCTTGCTTATCAAAACGAAGAAAAAGAAAAGAGGGCCGAAGAACTAACTACTGCTAACAGGGAACTTAAACAAGCCGAAGACGACATTCGTAAACTCAATGACGAACTAGAACAGAAGGTAGTTGAGCGTACAGCACAATTAGAATCTGTGAACAGGGAACTTGAATCATTTTCCTACTCAGTATCACATGATTTAAGAGCGCCGATCAGGGCCATTAATGGTTATACAAGAATTATAATGGAAGATTATGCCGGCAAATTTGACGCTGACGGTACAAAAGTTCTTAACTCCATCATGCACAGTTCAAAAAAAATGGGGGAACTGATAGATGACCTGCTTGCCTTTTCTAAATTAGGAAGAAAGCAGGTTACTGTATCGGCGATCAATATGTCCGCACTGGTTGAAATGGTAAGGGAAGAATTATCATTTGAAGATGATGAGAACATCCCGGAATTTAAAGTACAGGAGCTCCCTGATGCTAAAGGAGATCAGTCGCTCATTAAACAGGTATGGATCAATTTAATTTCCAATGCCATCAAGTATTCGAAATATAAAGCAAAAGCAAAAATCGAGATCGGGGCTTATGAAAAAAAGAACCAGGTGGTTTACTTTGTAAAGGATGATGGAGCCGGATTTGATATGCAGTACTACGATAAACTTTTCGGGGTTTTTCAACGCTTACATTCGCAGGAAGAATTTGAAGGAACGGGGATTGGACTGGCTATTGTACAAAAAATAATACACCGGCATAATGGAACTGTCTGGGCAGAGTCGAAGCTAGACAAAGGAGCCTGCTTTTATTTTAGCCTGCCTAATGGAAAACTCTAAAATAAATCCTGTTTTTCTACAGGTTAGAAAACAAAATTTAATTTAATAAGACATCAATTTTAAAAGATGAATTACGATAATGTTGAAATTTTATTTGCTGAGGATAGCATGGATGATGCTACACTCACCATTCGTGCCTTAACTAAAAGCGGTTTTTTAAATAAACTTCATCATGTAAAGGATGGAGCTGAAGCGCTTGATTTTCTTTATTGCAGAGGCCTTTATGCTTCGCGAAATCCTGATGGGAAACCGAAGCTCCTATTGCTGGATTTGAAAATGCCAAAAGTAACAGGAATGCAGGTGTTGGAGAAAGTAAAAGCTGATCCGGCTTTCAAATCGATACCGGTGGTGATACTTACTTCATCCCAGGAGGATCCTGATATAGCACAATGCTACGCTCTTGGAGCAAACAGCTATATAGTAAAACCTGTTGACAGTGATAACTTCTTTCACGCTATAAAAGAGATGGGAATGTATTGGATGATTTTAAGCCAGCCAGCCCAGTAATGCAAACATTATTATTTGATGTGGCAGGAAATGATGGCAAAAAAGGCGATCAAATAGCCAAATATTTAGATAGTATAAAAATGACAGCCGATCTTAAAATACTTATTCTTGAAGATAATGAAACTGACGCTGACCTGGTTTGTCGTCAATTAAAAAAATCCGGATTGTCCTTTGCTTCTGAAATTGTTCATACCCGTAAAAAGTATGAGGATGCACTTCAAAACTTTAAGCCTGATGTTGTATTATCAGATTATTCACTTCCCGGTTTCGACGCGGTAACTGCCTTTCGCATCAAGCAAAATAAATTGCCACTTATTCCTTTTATTATTGTTTCCGGTATTATTGGCGAAGAAAATGCTGTTGAACTTATTAAAAATGGAGTTACCGATTATACGCCAAAGAATAACCTGGTTGGCTTAGCCCAGAAAATTATAAGGGCATTAAAAGAGGCAGAAGAAAGTAAAGAAAGAAAAAGCATTGCTGATAAACTGGCAATACAGACAGCAGAATTAATAGTTGCCAACAAACAACTTCTTTTTCAAAACGAGGAGAAGGAAAAGAGAGCGGCCGAACTTGCTATTATTAATAAAGAACTTCTTGCATTTTCCTATATATCCAGCCACGATTTGCAGGAGCCATTACGTAAAATACAAACTTTTGTCACACTCCTTTTAGAGAATGAACATCAAAATTTATCGGACAAAGGCAAGCATACGTTGCATCGAATGGAACTGGCCGCAGCAAGGATGCGGCACCTTATTAATGATTTACTTGCTTTATCCCGCGTTAGTACAACGGAGCTGGAGTTCGAATATACCGACCTCAATAGTATAGTAGAAGAAGTAAAAACAGTGCTCAGAGATATCATCCAGGAAGAAGGCGCAACCATTGAAGCCACTGAATTATGCCATGCTACTATTATTCCATTTCAGTTTCGCCAACTGCTTCGCAACCTGCTTAGCAATTCAATTAAATTTTCAAAGCCAGGCGTTCCGCCACATGTAATAATAAGCAGCAGCTTTATAAATGGTAGTGACTTAAAAGATCAAAAATTGATACCCGGTAAAGAGTATTGCCTTATTAATGTCACGGATAACGGCATTGGATTTGAGCCTCATTTTAGTGAACGTATTTTCGAAGTCTTTCAAAAGCTTCACAATAAAGAAATATATGAGGGCACGGGTATGGGCCTTGCTGTTGCAAAGAAAATTGTAGAGAACCACAAGGGCATTATAACAGCAACAAGCGAATTAAATAACGGCACCACATTTCATATTTATATCCCGGTGATTTAGCGGTATAAATTATTAAACATTGAACACAAATAGATTATCGCTCTTGAGACACACCCTCGCAGGAGTGTTTCAGTAATTACACTTGGTAAATAATTCGTTTTATTTTTAAAGCTCGCTACATGCATTTTTTGAATTGTTGATAGCACAAATGCACATCCTAATACCCATACTTTTCCTTCCATAAACTCTTTAAATACCTTCGCAACTCTTCCTCTCTTGGGTTCTTTCCCGGCTCATAAAATGCAGTGCCTTTTATTTCATCCGGTAAAAACTCCTGCTCGGTAAAATTGTTTTCAAAGCTGTGTGCATACTTGTAGTTTTTACCATAGCCCATGCGCTTCATTAAGCTAGTTGGCGCATTGCGTATGTGCAAGGGAACTGGTAAGTCGCCTTGTCTGCGCACCATCTCCAAGGCTTCTTCAATAGCCATGTAAGAGGCATTGCTTTTATGCGAGGAAGCGAGGTAGGATGCGCACTGGGCTAAAATAATTCTTGCTTCGGGATAGCCAATTTTATTTACGGCGTCAAAGCATGCATTAGCTAATAATAAAGCGTTAGGATTTGCATTGCTGATATCTTCCGATGCGAAAATTACCATACGCCTTGCAATGAATTTTACATCTTCACCACCTTCGATCATACGTGCCAGCCAGTAGATAGCGCCATTAGGATCGGAGCCACGCATGGATTTAATAAAGGCGGAGATGATATCATAATGTTGTTCGCCTGATTTGTCGTAAAGGGCAATGCGTTGCTGGGCGATGGCCATTACTTTTTCATCAAGAATAATGAACTGTTCTGTTTCTGATAAGGCGTCTATAACTATCTCAAAAAGATTCAGCAATTTTCTTGCATCACCTCCCGACAATCGTAATAGCGCTTCCGTCTCTTTCAATTCAATATTCTTGTTCTTTAATTCTTCATCCTTCTCCAGGGCCTGGTGCAACAGCTTAATTAAATCATCTTCCCCTAATGGCTTTAGTACATACACCTGGCAACGACTGAGCAAAGCACTGTTTACTTCAAAAGAAGGGTTTTCTGTAGTGGCACCAATCAGGGTTATAATGCCTTTTTCCACAGCGCCTAGTAAAGCATCCTGCTGGCCTTTATTAAAGCGATGAATTTCATCAATAAATAAAATGGTTCCGCTTTGTAATTGCGCCTGTGCTATAGATTCACGAACATCTTTTACACCGGCGCTGATGGCGCTTAACTGGATGAAAGGAACACTTAACGTATGCGCAATAATATTGGCTATGGTGGTTTTACCTGTACCCGGCGGCCCCCATAGGATCATAGATGGAATCTTGCCTCTTTCGATGGCTGAACGTAAAATACTTCCAGTACCGGTAAGGTGTTCCTGGCCAACAAGATCATCTAAAGTTTTTGGCCGCATTCTTTCTGGTAAGGGTGCTGAAGAATTCATAGGTCAAAGTAACCGCAGATTAACCACAGATGTGCAGGATTTAGA
>JAQBNG010000022.1 GCA_028288675.1 Flavisolibacter sp.
GTGTGTCCCTGTTGTAAAACTCTATATATTCTTTTGCCTAATAATTAGCAACGTACGCAGCCTATTCTCATCGCTGCTAATTACTCATTGGGATGTTATATATGTTTTGTGGTATTCTCTCACTTTAATATCAGCGGAAGGCCCCAATTCCCTCTGAGCTTTCTTTTCATTAGGTCTAAAAACTTGCTCACACATTCCGAACCCTAAATGGTACTGACATTGTACCTCAGACCACTATTGTTCGGCCTTCGCATGCTGGTAGCTCTCATGGCCAAAAATAGCGAAAGCCCCTTGTGAAAGAGGCTTTTACTATTTTGATACCTACTAAATAGAGTCTTAGGCAATAGCTTGTTCTTTTCTACGCTTGCGAGCTGTTTTTACAGCAGCAATAGCGCCAGCGCCCAAAACAGCAGACAGGCCCAAATCAAATGGGATTTGTTGCGAGTTAATAAAGTTTAAAGAATATTCTCCTGTATTACTACCAAAAACATTCGGATTAGCTCCGCCGGCCTGCGCACCAAGCACGTTGAAAGCATTGAATGCATTATTTATTGCATTAACTGCAATAGAAATATTACCAGGAGGATTAAATGAAGGTGTTGTAGTAACTACAAAATTCGCAATTTGCGTAGCAGTTTGTACTGTAATCACAGTACCTACGGTGATGGTACTGTTTGGGTTGACATTAGTAACTGTACCCGTAATAAGTGTACCATTAATAGTGCCACTTACGGGTACCTGGGAAAAGGCAACTGAACACGCAGCTACAACTCCCACAGCGAGGGTCAATAACTTTTTTTTCATTTGACAAAATTTTAGAGTTAAAAAATTGGTTATAGTTTCGCAAGCAAACCTTGGAGTTTATCACGGCAATGCCGTTTTGTTCACAAAAGGGAATTTGAATGCTAAAACAAGGCTTAGAGGATACTAGCTTCTATGGTTGTGGAATTTGGTAGGACGTTGGATCGTATGGAGAGGTATCAAAATACTACTTGGAAAACAAAGGCCTGGCTTAACCAAGCCTTTGAAAGTTATTGAACCTTGCGCCTGCAACTGTTGCAAATTGTAGGCTAGATAAAATTAACTAATATAGTTGAAAAACAAAAAAATTATTACTTAAAGCCCAATAGAAACTGAGGCTAAATACTGAAACAATAAACAATAAAAAGTGTGCCAACCCCGGCAATAAAAAACACTCCTGAAAAGGAAGGCCGCAACCAAAACTAACTGCTTATTCGATAATGGAATGTATAAGTGAAGATTTCTTAAATATTTATTATCTGCGTTACGCATCATGCTTTCGATGCCGCTAGCACGTTAATAGGGAGATGTTCTTGCTGCAAATAGTATTAATTTTCAATATCAAATGAAGCAAGAAATCAAATTACGCTATTTAAACGCAGGAGTAAAAATAGAGCCTTGTTTCGTGGAAAGAAGCCTACCCATTGAATTAGTTTATAACTCCTCTCAAAATTGAAGTATATAAAGGGAGAATCATCTATCGGAAAGGGATCAGCAAAGTGAATAAGCCATAACAGATTGAAAAAAGGGGTTGATAAAACGTAATCAAGTCCTTCTTGTAGATGTACTCTCACGGCTATATGAAAAATACCCTGAGACGTCCCCTAAAAAGTAAAACCCTCATCAAACTTAAGCCTGATAAGGGTTTGAATATAGTAGTGACCCGGATTGGATTCAAACCAATGACCTACTGCTTAGAAGGCAGTTGCTCTATTCAACTGAGCTACCGGGCCAAAAAGAACGCCGCAAAGATAACAGAATCAGCTATTCAGATTTTTATCAAGCCTGAGAAAATTTAAAGCCGTTTAGAAAGGCATCGTGTTCTTTCACGGCTGCTTCCGTAATATTTTTTACATATAGCACCGCCACAGTTTTGCCATTGGTATAGCCTTTGATTTTCCAGTCGGTCCCGTTGTTGTCCTGCCAATAATCTGTTATGGTAATTTGCCCTGCCGTTTTTTTAATCTCCATTGATATATTATAGGCAATTCCCAATGGCTTGCGAACCCGGTTAATGTATTGCACTAAAATTGTTTCTGCTTTCCACAGCGTGTACAGTTGCTTCATCTGAATACAAATTAACCCATATGCAACATTGCCGATGGCACTGTCGCTAAAGTAAATAACATCACCTTCCTTCGTGTATTTGATATGTAATTGATCGCTTCCTGAAACCAGTAGCGAAGTACCGCCGGACTGACCGATAAGGTAACGTTTGAACCTTGGTGCTGATATGCGGAGAATCAGGCTCGTTGCCAGGAACATAAAAAGGTTTTCCATAGTGTTTGTAATTAGTGGCTTGTTCCTGTAAAATAAAAAATATTTTTGACCACCAATTATGCAAAACGATTTTTTCTACGGGAACGATAAACTGACCGTTAAAACTGCCCTGCTTTTAGTTCAAAAAAAGATGAAAGGAAAGTTGGACTCCGCAACTATCAGCCGCATTAACCAAAGCAGGCATTATGTGCAACAAATGGTAGCTAACGACAAAACCGTTTACGGTATTACAACCGGTTTCGGAATTTTAGCCAATACAAAAATTAATGAAGCGGATACGGAAACGCTTCAATACAAGATTTTGCAAAGCCATAGTGTAGGTGTTGGTAACCCGGTGCCGGAGGAGATTGCCCGCCTGATGATGATCACAAAAGTTCATGCACTGGCACAAGGTTTTTCAGGTGTGCAATTAGCAACTATAGAACGTATACTCTGGCATCTGGAAGCAGATGTAATTCCTGTTGTTCCCGAAAAAGGCAGTGTTGGCGCCTCCGGAGACCTGGCACCGCTTGCTCATTTATTTCTTCCGCTAATTGGTTTGGGTGAGGTGTTTTATAAAGGTGAAAGGCGAAGGACCGCTGACGTACTTTCAACACTTGGCATGAAGCCAATTAGCCTGGGTCCAAAAGAAGGATTGGCACTCATTAACGGAACACAGTTTATTCTTGCTTATGCTATAAAGGCGGTACAACGAATGCATAATTGTTTAGAGGCTGCCGACATAATTGGGGCTATGAGTTTGGAAGCCTTAACCGGTACCAAGGCTCCTTTTGACGAACGTCTCCATCAGCTGCGGCCTTTCGCCGGTAACCAGTTGGTGGCTCAACGACTTCGGCTTTTGCTTAAAGATTCTGACATTATGCAAAGCCATTTAGATTGTGGCCGGGTACAGGATCCTTATTCGCTACGTTGCATGCCGCAGGTACATGGCGCATCCCGCAATGCGTGGCTGCACTTAAAAGAACTTACAGAAATTGAAGCGAATGCTGTAACAGATAACCCAATTGTTTTGGGTGAAGATGATACTATTAGTGGTGGTAATTTTCATGGGCAGCCCCTTGCGCTGCCTCTTGATTATGCCTGCTTTGCGGCTGCGGAAATAGGCAATATTTCAGACCGCCGTTGCTATCTGCTATTAGAAGGTAAATGGGGTTTGCCCATGTTGCTGATGAAAGATGTTGGATTAAACAGCGGCTTTATGATTCCGCAATACACAACAGCAGCGTTGGTTACAGAAAATAAAACCTTGTGTTTTCCTGCAAGTGCAGACAGTATTCCCACTTCACTTGGCCAGGAGGACCATGTAAGTATGGGAAGCATCAGTGGAAGAAAGCTTGCTTCTGTGTTGGATAATTTGGAGTACATCCTCGCTATCGAATTGCTATCAGCCTGCCAGGCTATTGAGTTTAGGAGGCCTTTAAAAAGCAGTGCCGTACTTGAATTTGCACATGATTATGTAAGAGAATATGTAAGCTTTGCAGAAGAAGACAGGATTTTTTCCGATGACATTAATGGAGTAAAAAATATCATTTCGGATTTCTCATTTATGAATAAAGTAAACGCTTTTGCTCAATTGAACGGTATTGAATTGAACACAGCATTTCCTCAATTCACATAATACCTTTCTAGTCATATGTTTAGCCGTTTGCAGTTTCAATTCAAGCTGTATTAGTAAAGAATCACCCGCATGTTGCAATTATTGGCTTATAACAATTAATATTAACGATAGCATAAATTTTGCCTAGTTGACTATCTCTGTTTTATGAATTACCCAGACCATATGGGATACTTATTTTTTTATCCTCACATACTTTTCAATATTTATCCTGTTGATTCCTGCACTTTCAACTTTTTCCACCCCGCTCTGGATAAGTGTATCATTTTTTATGGTAACGGTAAATTTAAAATCGTTGCCCTCCCATTTCCTGGCACTGCAATATTCTAAATGTTCGGTGTACAAACTATCGTTGAGCGAATAACTGCCTCCACCTGAAACATAAACAGGAAGTGAGTCCTTTCCTTTGTTCAAATCGTGCTGTAAAAAAGCAAAATGCGTATCATTGATTATTTTGATGAAGGAACTGTTTTTGGTTGGATCGGTTACTGTAGTATCGCCTTTTTCTATGGTGATGGCAGTAAGAAGTTGCCAGGTACCGATGAGTGGAAGTTGGGCAGGCGTTGACAAACTGTTTTCTGTTTTATTGTTGCATGATATTAGGGCGACGGTAATTACTACAAGTGCTATTTTGATTTTCATTCTTATGTGATTTTTTCGACCTTTCAGGCATTGCAGAAGGTGGATCAAGATTTTAAAGTCAACTTGAATTGGTACATATTATTCCCATTACTTTTCACTTTTTCACCCGGTCAAAAAACTCTTTCTGCAGCTTCAAAGTTCTATCGTCGCTTTTAATAGCCTTGATGGCATCAATTAACTGGTTGATGGTATGTTCCGCTACCACTTTGCCAAGTGCAGCGGTGGCTTTATCGCCTTCCCCTGCATAATGATTTGGAAAACTGGCGTACCACCAAATGCCGGTGTACACATTTGGTATGGATAAGCGGTTCTGGTTTTTACCTGATTCATTTTTAGCACTGTCTAATTGCACCAGCTCGGGACGGAAATACAATACTTCCGATGTTTCTTTTTCGCCGGCATGCTGGTCGCCTGCAGCAGCCGAACGCCTTAATGCAGTTGATTGTTTAGCAAAGGCAGAATCGGAGGACGGCTGAAAAAAGTACACGGCATACTTACTTTCTTTTTCAAGCCTTGTTTGGATAAAGTATTTGATAAGTTCAGGGTTTCCGCCATGACCGTTTACAATAATAATTTTATCGAATCCATTTCTTGCAATTTCATCGCAGGTATTTTCAAGCAGGTCCCATACCACTCTTTGAGGCAATGCAAATACACCCGGCTGGTGTTTAGCTTCGTTTATCTGTCCGTAAAAATAATCGGGGAACACTACGGCGTATTCTTTTTGAGTGGCACGTAAAGCATACTCCCGTACCCGTATCAGGTCGCTGCCCAGTGGCACATGCGGACCATGTTTTTCCAATATGCCAATAGGAAGAATACAGGTTTTATTGCTTTTGGATAAAGCATTATTCCAGTCCGCGGCGGTTATTTCATCCCAGCGGGAAGGCAGCTTTTGAGCCGTGGCTTGCAGGCAAATAAAAAAGACGAAACATACGGGCACCAAGAAGGCTGAAATTCTTTTCATTGACAAGCGTTTAATAAATAAAGTGATTGGATAAGAATGGTTAAAACAAGCAAACCCTGAAGTTTTTTCTAAGCTGCTGTTTTGTTTTCACATACTCTTTTCGTCTCAGATGACAGCCGCTATTCTTAGACAAACTTATTTCGAACCGCCCTGAAAATACTCATTTTATTATTCCCCTGTGTGCCACTTTTCGTTTGTATAAATTCTAATTCCTTCATCATAAGTTATAGCTGCTATGGCGCCCATGTGAAGCAAGCATTTCATCTTTTTATTGGCCATACAACTCACCCGATTACAGAGGCAGTTTATACTGAAAATTGATTCGGTTTTTAACACAGTTTATGTTAACTCCTCTCGCTTCGGATCGGAGACTGATTTATTGGTTTTTACACTGTTCATGTAGTACGTTCAACTTTGGTCAGAAAGCGGCCGGCTATACTCTGTCATATCATTAAAGTGTTAGTTATTATCGCACCCATTCAATGTCAATTATTTTTCTTAAAAAACATTCTTGCCTTTTCCTGTGGTTATCAGGCTCAATAAACTTTCCTATATAAGTTTACTCCATCCATTTGAGCACGCACCAAAACATTCAATGTTGGGAACTAATCCCAGATGGGCAAAACGCAGCTGTGTTTTATTATTTATTTCAGAAACTTCAAAGCTATTTTTTGTTCCCGTCCATTCAGTTTTGTTATTAAGGAAATTCAGTTTGCTGTCTGTAACAAGCCACACCACCTTTTTGTCGGGGGACAACTTCAATTAACCTTTGTTTAGAAAAATGAAAATCCTGGTGGGGTGTTTTGGACAATGGTAGCTTCTAACTTTACCTAACGAAGTAATCAATTAAACACCTTACGATAATAGTTCCTGATGGAGATAACAACGTAAGCAGCATCACAGGTACTTACGAAATATTTAAAAAAGCCAATGAGTATTGGAAAGGACGGGGCAATAAGGAAGTGCTCACAATTCAATTAGCAGGTATTTCGAAAAAAGTAGCATACAATCAAGGTTTGTTTACTGTGACACCAGAAGCAAACATTTCTGCGATTACCAAAACCGATCTTATCGTTATACCATCATTAAATCATAATTATCAAAAATCGGTTAAGGGCAATAAGGAATTGGTTGACTGGATTGCCAAACGATATAAAGACGGCGCTGAAATAGCTACCATTTGCACCGGTGCATTTCTATTGGCGGCTTCAGGTTTGCTTTATTGAAAAATAAGGCTTGTTCTTCCGGCTATCAACTAGTGTAGCTAACGGTCAAAAGTTGAACCAGTTATTAGAAGATGTTATCATGCTTACACATTTGTTTGACAGAGTCTTTCAACGTCCGCTATCGTGTAAAACTAGTTCGTGTTCTTGCTTGCTTCATAATATGCACTCCCTTAAAAAGAGATTATTAAATTCTCATCATTTACAGCAGATTTATCTAAATGTTGTGAGACGCAAAAGACATTAAGCAGCCAGGTATTTGCATATCTGCGATTTTACTTATTTATTTGATGGATAAGCTAGTCCAAAACCCTGTCAAAATACTTGTATGCCGACCCCAATTACTGAACCCCAGGAAGTTGAAATGCTTGAACTTAGAAAAGCAGCCCTCGTTTACCGCGCCATTAATCATAAGCTGCGGCAGAAAATGATCCAGTTAATTTATAAAAAAGAGCCCGTAACGGTGACTGCTATTTATACCAACCTGCGTATAGAGCAAAGTGTGGTTTCACAACACCTGGGTATTCTAAGAAGAGCCGGGCTGGTTCATGCTGAAAAAGAAGGCAAGCATGTCTATTATACTATCAACACTGGCAGGCTAGAGCAACTCCATTCTAGTGCAGAGGAATTGATAAAAAACAATGCTAAAAAGCCTACTTAGTCGGTTAGGTATAATTTTACCGCGTGAAGAATAGCGATGACACCGTTACAAATCTCTTCTGGTCTTATGAAAATTTATGCACTTATAATGATAGCTATTCTTATAATGAAAGCTGTTCTTATAATTTGACACTACCTTAAAAGCAAGCGCAATACGAAGCTATTTTTAAATTAGAGGCTTCATCAACATCTGTATCTATAAACTAACCCGTTGCCGCGTTGCCGCCGCTTTATAGATGGCTTCCACTATGCGGATGTCACGCAGTCCTTCTTCGCCGGGAACAAGCATTGGTTTCTTTTCCATAATAGCCAACGCATCATCATCCATCTGCTTTGCCTGTTGCCATGGCACGGCGTAGGCGTGGTAAATGTCACCAAGCGGGCTTTTAGCCTTTACACCAGCGTAGGGCTGGTAAGGGTTTACGGTTAATTCACCTTTTTCAAACTTAACATGCAGATGATTGATGTTCTCTGCAAAACTGGTTTTAATATCAGCCAAAACACCCCCCGGGAACTCAAGGGTCGCTTCGGTAGTTTCATCCAATCCGTTTTTATAGATCTCCGGACGGGTAGTTGATGTTTTTGCAGACACAACTGCAATGGGTTCGGCGCCTGCTCCAAACCTTGCTCCTTGTATGGCATAAACGCCCATGTCATACAATACGCCACCACCCAGCTCCTTTTTTTGTTTCCAATGGTCGCTACGTGACTCGCGGTATCCGGCAGCGCAACTAACCTTTTGCACAGCACCAAATTGCTTCCCGCTTATAATGTGGCGGTAGGCTTGCGTCGTAGGTTCGTGCTGCAGGCGGTAACCAATAGCAAGCGACCTTTTAGCTTTATTGCAGGCATCAATCATTTCCCTGCATTCTTTTGCTGTGAGGGCCATGGGCTTTTCACACCATACATGCTTACCCGCGGCCGCGGCCCTTATTACGTACTCGTGATGCATAGAAGGTGGCAGCACCACGTATACAACATCTATGTCAGGATTATTAGCAACCTGGTCGAAATTGCTATAGTTGTAAATGTTCTTAGCGGCTATGTTATATTGTTTCTTCCAGGTTTCAGCCTTTGAAGGAGAGCCGGTAACAATACCCGCCAGGTAGCAATTTTTTGTTTGTTGCAGTGCTGGTGCCAGCAGGTCGGTACTGTAATAACCTAACCCTACAAGTGCTACTCCAAGGCCACGCTTTTGTGGAAGTCTAGCACCGCAGGCGGATAGTAATGATGAAGGCGAAAGAAGAAGTGCAGCACTTCCAATGGAAAGCGACTTTACCACTTGGCGGCGGGAAAATTTTCGTTGCATATAGTAGGTTTTAACGATGATACAAGTTACGGATTGCCCGTGTTGTCAGGATAATCTTAGTATAAGTTGATGTAGCAGCAAACGTATCACCGTGCCAGGCACATGCGTAAGCGTGCAAAGTTACTTTCAAAGCCAAAGTCGTTGCTTGAACTAATTAATTCTTAAATTACTGTTTGAGTATTTGCAACTGTGACCGGTAAACTGCACTTTAAAATTTCTTCAGTTAGCTTCTTCTCCCCTTTCAACCTCCGAAAATTCTTTGAAGTTTAGGCATTGCAAGTTGTTCAGGAAACTTGTCCGTAGTTATAAAAATTTCGCAGGCTCTAACTATTTACACACAGCGCTTTTAAAGCCTCCTTCCCTTGTAGTCGATGTAATGATCTTGATCTTATTCGTGCTCTTTCATTAAAGATTAGCTCACTTATTTTTGGTTCACAGGCAATTCAATAATGAGGAAATGAGCACCGGCATCGCAGTGAATAGGCACAGTACCAGTTTCCCAAACACCAATAGCGTCCCTTTCATTTATATCTGTACCATCTACTCTTATTTTTCCTTCAATAGAGAATATGAACAGGCATTTATTGGCAGGGTTAAACTGATAGTTTACTTCCTGTGCTGTATCAAAATAGCCAAGTGACAGCTTTGCATTCTGGTTGATCCATACATGCTCCAAACCTTCTTCGCTGGATATAATTGTTTTCAACACATTTTTTCTTTTCTCTTTTGGAAAACTGCGTTGCTGGTAACGTGGGTTAATGTTTTGCAGTTTGGGCTGAATCCATATCTGAAGAAAGTTCACTTCCTCTTCTCCAATGTTATACTCTTCATGGCGAAGCCCGGTTCCTGCACTCATGATTTGCACACCACCTTCTTCAATCACTGTTTTATATCCTAAAGTATCAATGTGGTTCATCTTACCCTTAAGCAGTACAGATATGATTTCCATATTAGCATGGGGATGAATGCCAAAGCCTTTTCCGGCTTCTACAAAATCATCGTTGAAAGCAACCAATGTTCCAAAGGCACTTTTTGATGGGTTATAGTATTCGCTAAAGCTGAAATAAAAATGGCTTTTTAACCAGCCGATATCTTTAATGGCTCTTTCTGAGCCCGGGAAAACCTGTGATTTCATAATTGCTGTTTTATAGTAACCCTTTTGTTGCGGTAACGTGATAAATATTGAGCGTCTTCTTATCGTCTGGATGTTTCGGTCTCTCCATCTAAAAGAACAATGTATTGTTTTCGTGGAGCAATATAAAAGCCAAATATAGATGGTTCAACTTCACGAAAGATGATGCCATAGGCTAATGCCACATGGTTTAAAGTTTTCTACAAATCAATCCTGTATGAAGCTTGTGTTTACCCACTGCCAAACTCACTTTTCATCAACGCATAAATGCGTTTAAATTTTTGAAATCCTTTTTGATAGATTTCATGATTAGCAGTATTAGGGATATGTTCTGACACAATAACCGGCTTTATATCATTGGGTAAATGAAGCGCCTTAATACCAACCATCACTGCGCCCAAAGCCGAACTTTCAGAAGAGCCGGACACCAATATTTTGAAGTTGAAAACATCAGCTAAAATTTGAAGCCATAAAGTGCTTTGCGCAAAGCCTCCTGCTGCATAAATTTCTTTCATACTGTTTCTTTTTTCAAGGTTTTTGCCAATGCTGTACAGATTATAAATTACTCCTTCCATTGCGGCACGAACCAGGTGCGCTTTTGTATGATTTATCGTCAAGCCGAAATAAATTCCCCTGGCTTCGGAATTCCAAACAGGTGCCCTTTCTCCTAAAATATAGGGTATCAAAAACAAGTCGTTGCTGCCTGCAGAAACACTCTCTGCCAGGCTAAAAAGTTCAGCATAACTTTCACTTGTTTGCAACAACGATTCCCGTAGCCATTGTAACACGATGGCGCCATTATTACTGGCGCCTCCAATAATGTACAGATCATCTATCGCATGATAACAAAATACACTCATGTCTTCTTCCGTTACCGGTTTATTGGAAAGAACCCGGATAGCCGCACTGGTACCAATGGTGGCCGATACAGAATTATTTGCAGTGGAACCGGCGCCGAGATTAGCTAAGGCGCCATCGCTGCCACCGATAACAAAAGGGGTTTTATCGGGAAGGTTTAGAAGGGGGGACGACGAACTTTTTTGTTCGTAGTAGAATATACTTTCTACCGCCACTATAGCTGATAGCTTTTCCTCCGGCAGGTTAAGCATTTCCAAAACCGCAGTATCCCATTGTAAGGAACTTCTATTTAATAACCCTGTTGCCGAAGCTATCCCTGTGTCAACAACATACACATCAAAGAGCTTTAAGAAAATATATTCCTTGATGCCGATAAACTTATAAGCGTTTTGGAAAACCTGCGGTTCGTGCTCTTTCATCCATAGCAATTTGCAGAAAGGCGACATCGCATGAATGGGCACCCCGGTGGCATGATAAAACCTTTGGCCTTCTGCAGTACTGCGAACACCTGCTGCAATACTTGCTGCCCTGTTATCTGCCCAGATAATACAGTTAGTTAGTGGCTCACCTTTTTTGTCTACAGCAATAAGGCTATGCATCATAGAACTGAAACTGACAAATCGTGGGTTTGCAGGAAGAAGCGCTTCAGTAATTTGGTTTATTGAAAGAATAACTGCATCAAAAATTTGGGTTACATGCTGTTCGGAATATGCAGGCTGGGGATGTTGCATTTTGTAGCCGATAGATCGGTTATTTATTATCATTCCTTTTTCATCAAAAGCAATGGCTTTAACGGATGTGGTACCAATATCTACAGCAAGAAAATAATTCATACACCGCTAATTTAATACACCTTCAGGTAGTGAATAAAATTTGGATTCCAACGCATTTAAACAGGTACTTTCAAAGTAGCTTTATAAAAGATAGCACATCAAGCCAATCAATCATTTTGCTCTTCAACATAAACCTTCTGTAATGAACTCACGGCGCGACTTTTTACAAAAACTAACCGTTCCTTTTATCGCCATGCCTATTTTAGGCCTGGCTAAAACATCATGTAACGAGGACCATAAAAACGATGACGGCCCTGTTCTTCGGGTGGCAATTATGGGACTGGGAAGCTATGGTACAAGGGTGGCCGATGCGATGAAGGCTTGTACAAAAGCTAAACTGGTAGGTGCTATCAGTGGCACACCATCTAAACTTAAAGACTGGCAAGGCAAGTATAATATCCCCGAGAAGAACTGTTACAATTACGAAACCTACGACCGCATAAAAGACAACCCTGATATTGATGCAGTGTACATTATTACCCCCAACGCTTTGCATCACGACCAGGTAATTCGTATAGCTAAAGCAGGTAAGCATGTTATCTGCGAAAAGCCAATGGCTATAAATGCGAAAGAAGGACAGGAAATGGTTGACGCCTGCAAAAAAGCCGGTGTGAAATTGCTGGTAGGTTACCGCATGCATTTTGAGCCAAAGACACTTGAGGTTGTACGAATGCGCAAGGAGGGTGAATTAGGTAAGACGCTTTTTTTCCAGGGGTTAAGCGGTTTTAAAATTGGGAATCCTAACCAATGGCGGTTGAACAAACAATTAGCTGGCGGCGGGGCATTAATGGACATTGGCATTTACTCTATTAATGGCGCACGTTATATGATTGGCGAAGACCCTGTTTGGGTAACAGCACAGGAAACAAAAACGAACCCTATGCTATTTAAAGAAGGCGTTGATGAAACCATCACCTTTCAATTTGGCTTTCCGGGTGGAGCCACGGCTTCCTGCCTCTCAACGTATAACATGAACAACCTTGACCGCTTCTTTTTAACAGGTGAGAACGGCTTTGCCGAATTGATGCCTTCTACAGGTTATGGTCCTATCAAAGGACGCACTAACAAAGGCGAATTAACGCAGCCGCATGTAACGCATCAAACGATTCAAATGGATGAAATGGCTGGTATTATTTTAGAAGGCAAACAACCGGCAGTGCCGGTTGATGGTGAAGAAGCATTGAAGGATTTAAAAATTATTGATGCTATTTATCTTGCAGTAAAAACAGGTAAAAGAGTTGATTTAAAATTATAAAGGGCACCAGGAGTAAGACGCTTGCGGCTTCATAATTACTTGGGAAACTGATTATGTTGTGTTGAGTTGTGAGGATGTTATCTAAAGCAAAAGATAGTCAACTCATCAAAATAAACCTCCTTATTCTTCTAAAGAAATTTTATCCATTTCAACATCTAAAAAAGCAGCAGCCTTTTTTATTACGGGCAGGTCAATAATAAACTTCGATCCTTCATCTAATTTACTTTCTACTGCTATGCGGCCTTTATGACTATCAATTATTTTTTTACAAATTGATAGGCCCACTCCTGTTCCCTCGTACTCGTGGTAACTATGGAGCCGCTTAAACACTACGAATATTTCATCCGCATATTTATCATCGAAGCCAATTCCGTTATCTTCTACTACAATCCGGTGAAATGCTTTATTTGTGATACCGGCACTATCCGCCTGTTTATAAATTGATATAATGGGCACATCCTCTATTTTCCGAAACTTAATGCCATTGCTTACAAGGTTCTGAAACAACTGCTGCATCTGGCTTTTTACAGCCCATACTTTCGGCAGGGCCTCCAGCTTAATGATAGCTGAATGCCTTTCAATCTCTACTTCCATATCAGAAAGCACATCGCTCAACAAGTCGGTAAGGTCAACTTCTTCAAAGCTATTTTTATCATCTGCCTGGCGGCAGAAAGAGAGCAGGTCATTAATCAGCTTTTGCATCCTCTCTGATGCTTTTACAATTTTTTCCATGTAGCGCTGCATGTCTTCCGAAACATGCTGGCCGTGAGAGGTCAACAATTTATCGCTGAACACAAGGATCTTACGCAATGGTTCCTGTAAGTCATGCGAGGCTACGTAGGCAAAGCGATCCAGTTCTTCAATTGTAGTTTTAAGGTTGGTATTATTTTCCAGCAATTGCTCGTTAAGCAACTTTACTTTCTCTTCAGAAAGTCTTCGGTCTTCAATCTCTTTTTCCAGGTTCGCATTCATCTGTTTAAGCTTGCGCTCCTGCACAAGCAACTGGTGATTTTTTTGATACATCTCTGCAAACACGCCTACTTTAAACCGGAGTAATTCAGGGTTGATTGGTTTGTAGATATAATCAATTGCACCTACTCTGTAGCCTTCAAAAACATGTTCATCATTATAGTTATGCGCCGTTATAAAAATAATGGGAATGTGCTTCAGCTTTTCTCTTTGATAAATAAGGTTAGCAGTTTCAAAACCATTCATATCCGGCATTTGCACGTCCATTAAAATCAACGTGAAGTCATCCTGCTTTAATAACACTTTTAGCGCCGCCATGCCTGAGGACGCCTTTACAATATGATAGTCATCCTGTTCTAAAATGGTTTCTATGGAGAAGAGGTTATCCTCCCTGTCATCCACCACCAATATCTTTACAGGACTTTTGTTTGCTATGTTTTCAGGTTTCAAAATTTCCATCAGGGGATAGTTTAAAAGTTAGCAGTTGCCAGTTTGCAAGCCGCAATAAAAGTGCGAACGCAAACTGGCAACTGCCAACCTATTACTTGTATAGCCATACCCGCATAAGCGATAACAACTGGTCAATCTTTACCGGCTTCGTAATGTAATCGGAGGCGCCGGCTTCTATACATTTTTCACGGTCGCCTTTCATTGCTTTTGCGGTAACCGCAATAATAGGCAGACTGTTGTTCTTATGCTCTCTTCTGATTTTCTGCGTTGTTTCATAACCATCCATTTCAGGCATCATAATGTCCATCAACACCATATCAATACTGCCGTTCTCCCCTAAAATGTTAATCGCTTCCTGGCCACTTTCCGCCGTTATAGCATTAATGTTATAACGTTCAAACGCTGTAGTGAGTGCAAATAAATTCCGGACATCATCATCCACCACTAAAATATTTTTACCCGTTAACACATCTTCCCTTGAACGTAAATTTTCAATGATCATTTGCTTCTCAGGCCGTAGTTCTTTATGATTTAAATGAAGCAGCATCACCACTTCTTCAAGCAACAAATCAATTGAATTTACGTCCTTCAATAATATCCTGTTGGCGTACTGCTTTAACTGTGTTTTTTCCCTTGGGGAAAAATCTTTAGCCGAATAGATCAACACCGGCGACATTGTTGTTTTTTTCAGATTGTTTATCTGTGTAACAAAATCCATTCCTCCTATGTCAGGAAGCATATAATCTATCACCAAACAATCGTAATCGGAGTCTTTTAACAGTTCCAACGCTTGCTGGCCGGTAGATGCAATTTCAATATTGATGACATCATCATTGTTTAAAATTTTTTCTATTTGTGAAGAGTCCAGGTCATTGTCTTCCACAATCAATACCTTCTTTGGTTTGCGTTGATGATAGTTGATAATATCATCAAACAAAACACTCAGCACCTCAGACTTTAAAGGTTTCAAATTAAAGCTTCTTGCGCCGCGCTGCATGGCAAGTAACCGGTTCTCTTCACCGGAAATCAGATGCACCGGAATATGACGGAAGTTGATGTCGTTTTTGAAAAGATCCAAAACCCTCCAGCCGCTGGCGTCAGGTAGTTTTACATCTAAGGTTACTGCAATGGGATTGTATTTATTGGTGAGCTCAAACACGTTACCAAAACCGGTGGCCACTACCACTTTTAAATTCATTTCATGCGCCTTTTCAATCATGATCTTGGCAAAGCGAATATCATCTTCAACAACTAATACAACCTTGTCTGTACTAACAACATTATTGCGGTCATCACCTACATCATTAATGATCTCATTCAACACATCGAGGTCCTTTGTCTCTGCAACCTTTATGGTTGGCACCGACTGAATAGCAACATCATCACCTTCGCTTAATTTATACTCACTTATTGTTAAGCTGGTTTGCTTTTCCTTTTTTACTATGTTAGGGTTGTAGTCAATAGGAAGGTATAATGTAAAAGTGCTGCCATATCCTGATTCACTTTCCAGTTCAATAGAACCTCCTAACAGATCGGCTAAACCACGGCTGATTGACAATCCCAAACCTGTTCCCCCATACTTACGTGAGGTAGAACCTTCAGCTTGCTGAAAAGCTTCGAAGATGATGTTTTGCTTGTCTTTTGAGATACCAATGCCGGTGTCTTTAATTTCAAACGCCACTACTTTTTTCGCATTGCCCAAACTTGAATTGGAAAGCCTCCATGATTTAGTCGCTTCATAAATGCGCAACTGTACGCCACCTTTATCAGTGAACTTAAAGGCATTGGAAAGAAGGTTTTTTAGGATTTGATTTAACCGCTGCACGTCAGTTTCCAGAGCATCGGGCAAACGCGGATCGATATCGATGTTGAACTTCAGGTTTTTATTTTCAGATACGTGCTTGAAAGTAGTTTCAACAAATTGGGTGATCTCGTTAAAGCGGACATTAATAAAGTCAGTTGAGATGTAACCGGATTCAATTTTTGACAAGTCAAGAATATCATTGATCAATTGAATAAGGTCATCACCACAACTATGGATTGTTTTTGCATAGCGAACCTGCTTTTCAGATAAGTTTCCTTCCCTGTTTTCATACAGTTGCTGCGCAAGAATCAGTAGTGAGTTTAATGGTGTACGTAACTCATGCGACATATTGGCAAGAAACTCTGACTTATACTTAGATGTTAACTGCAACTGTTCCGCTTTTTCCTCCAATGATTTACGGGCTTCCTCTACTTCATTATTCTTTGCTTCCACTTCTTGTTTTTGCTTGGCAAGAAGATGGGCTTTATCCTGTAATTCTTCATTCGTGAATCTTAATTCATCTGTCAACGATTGCGATTGCGCAAGAAGTTCTTCGGTTCTTGTATTGGCTTCAATGGTATTTAAAACGATACCAATTGATTCGGTCAGCTGGCTTAAGAAGTCCAAATGCGTTTCGCTAAACTCACCAAAAGAGGCCAGTTCAATTACGGCTTTAGTTTGGTTCTCAAATAATACAGGTAATACAACCACACTTACCGGTAACGATTGCCCTAAGCCCGAACTAACCTGGAGATAATTGCTTGGCACATTGGTTAAAAGTATACGTTCTTTTTCTACAGCGCATTGGCCTACCAAACCCTGTCCAAGAGCAAACTCCCTTTGATGATTTAATTCTTCGTTATAGGCATAACCTGCAAACAGCTTGAGCTTTTTGTTCTGTTCATTTTCATCCTGTTCTAAAATATAAAACATTCCCAACTGCGCATCAGCCACCTGTGCCAATTCGGAAAGGATACGTCGAGTTACCGTATTCAAATCTTTCTGCCCTTGCAACATTTGAGTAAACTTGGCAAGGTTCGATTTCAACCAATCCTGCTCCTGGTTTAGCAAGGTTGTCGCTTTAAGGTTGGCGATCATCTGGTTGATGGTGTCTTTTAATTCTTCTACCTCTCCCCTGGCATCTACCCGAATCATCCGGGTTAAGTCACCCTTTGTTACCGCACTGGCTACCTCGGAGATGGCACGTACCTGCGTTGTTAGATTCTCCGCTAATTGGTTTACGTTCTCTGTCAAATCTTTCCACGTTCCTGATGCTCCCGGCACTGATGCCTGTCCTCCCAAACGGCCTTCCACACCTACCTCGCGGGCAACTGTTGTTACCTGGTCTGCAAACACCGCCAGGGTATCAATCATCTCGTTAATCGTATCAGTTAATTGCGCTACCTCGCCACGGGAAACGATAGAAAGTTTTTGTTTCAGATTTCCGGTTGCCACCGCTGTTACCACCTTCGCAATACTTCGCACCTGGTTGGTTAAGTTAGAAGCCATCATGTTCACAGAGTCGGTCAAATCTTTCCACGTACCTGCCACACCTTGTACTTCGGCCTGACCGCCAAGCTTTCCTTCTGTACCTACTTCTCTCGCCACACGGGTTACTTCGTAAGCAAATGAGTTCAACTGATCCACCATCGTATTGATGGTATTCTTCAGGTCAAAGATTTCGCCCTTAACATCAATTGTAACTTTTTTAGAAAGGTCACCGGATGCCACCGCCTTTGTTACTTCTGCAATGTTACGTACCTGCAGTGTAAGATTACCGGTCATGTGGTTGACAGAATCTGTCAAATCTTTCCAGGTACCTCCAACCCCAGGCACGAAAGCCTGACCACCAAGTTTACCATCGGTACCAACCTCACGGGCAACCCTTGTTACCTCTGAGGCAAAGGCACGCAACTGATCCACCATCGTATTGAGGGTTTCCTTCAATTGCAAAATTTCTCCACGAACGTCCACAGTAATTTTTCGGCTCATGTCACCATTGGCGACGGCAATTGCCACGTCGGCAATGTTACGTACCTGCGCCGTTAGGTTACCCGCCATCTGGTTCACAGAATCCGTAAGATCTTTCCATGTACCTCCTACTCCCGGTACGAAAGCCTGTCCACCTAATTTACCTTCGGTACCCACTTCTCTCGCCACACGGGTCACCTCTGATGCAAAAGCACGGAGCTGGTCCACCATTGTATTAATGGTGTTCTTTAATTCAAGTATCTCTCCTTTTACGTCCACTTCAATTTTGCGTGATAAGTCACCATTGGCAACAGCCGTTGTTACCTCCGCGATGTTTCTTACCTGGGAGGTAAGGTTCGATGCCATTTTATTTACAGAGTCGGTCAAATCTTTCCAAAGACCTTCCACTCCCGGCACATCTGCCTGTCCTCCTAACCGCCCTTCTGAACCTACCTCGCGGGCCACACGGGTCACCTCTGAACCAAATGAGTTTAACTGATCCACCATCGTATTGATGGTGTTTTTCAACTCCAAAATTTCTCCTTTTACGTCCACTGTTATCTTACGCGAAAGGTCACCTTTTGCCACCGCAGTAGTTACTTCAGCAATGTTTCGCACTTGCGCCGTCAGGTTCGATCCCATTTGGTTTACCGACTCGGTAAGATCTTTCCAGGTTCCACCTACCCCCTTCACTTTTGCTTGTCCCCCTAACTTACCTTCCGTACCTACTTCAAGTGCTACACGGGTTACTTCCGATGCGAATGAATTGAGCTGATCCACCATTGTATTGATGGTTTTTTTCAACTCTAAAATTTCTCCGGCAACATCCACCGTAATTTTTTTCGATAGGTCACCGTTGGCAACGGCGGTAGTTACTTCTGCAATGTTCCTCACCTGCGCAGTAAGATTTGAACCCATCTGGTTTACAGAATCCGTCAGATCTTTCCACGTTCCGCCCACACCCTGCACCTTAGCCTGGCCTCCCAATTTTCCTTCGGTACCTACTTCCAGCGCCACCCTTGTTACCTCGGAGGCAAAAGAGTTTAGCTGGTCAACCATTGTATTAAATGTATTTTTCAGTTCAAGAATTTCTCCTTGAACATCCACTGTAATTTTCTTACTTAGATCACCCTTTGCCACCGCAGTTGTTACATCGGCAATATTTCGAACTTGCGCAGTAAGGTTAGAGGCCATTTGGTTCACTGATTCGGTCAAATCTTTCCAAACACCACCCACTCCTTTTACTGTAGCCTGGCCACCAAGTTTTCCTTCGCTACCAACTTCGCGGGCAACCCTTGTTACCTCTGCAGAAAAGGAGTTCAACTGATCCACCATCGTGTTGATAGTGTTCTTCAATTCAAGGATTTCTCCCTTTACATCCACCGTAATTTTTCTTGATAAGTCGCCTCGGGCAACAGCCGTAGTAACTTCTGCAATGTTTCTAACCTGGCCGGTTAAGTTGGAGGCCATTTGGTTTACGGAATCGGTCAGATCTTTCCACGTTCCGGCAACGCCCTGCACTTCGGCCTGGCCACCCAATTTTCCTTCCGTACCTACCTCTCTTGCTACACGGGTCACCTCTGATGAGAATGAGTTGAGCTGATCCACCATTGTATTGATGGTGTTCTTCAACTCTAATATTTCTCCCTGAACATCCACCGTAATTTTTTTCGAAAGATCTCCTTTGGCAACCGCCGTTGTTACTTCGGCGATGTTACGCACCTGCCCGGTAAGGTTTCCGGCCATTAGATTTACAGAATCCGTGAGATCTTTCCATACACCTGCAACACCTTTTACTTTTGCCTGTCCGCCTAATATTCCTTCGCTACCTACCTCACGGGCCACACGTGTTACCTCCATAGAAAAGAGGTTCAACTGTTTTACCATATCATTTACTTCAGTAGCAATTCGGGAGAACTCACCCTGCAGGCGGTGATCGCCAATTTGCAGCGGCATTTCCTGTGAAAGATTTCCCTTTGCCACAGAAGAAATTACGTGAGCGATTTCAATAGTGGGATGAACAAGATCGGAGATCAATGTGTTGATGGCTTCAGCCCCTGTACTCCATGAACCACCGGCCATGCGGGGCATCTCTACACGATGGGTTAATTTACCCTGCTTGCCAATAACATTTCTTGCTTCAGTAAGTTCCCGTACCAGGATTTCATTGAGGGAAATAATTTCATTGAGCGTATCGCAGATTTTTCCGCTCATGCCCAATTTATCCATAGACATGCGGGCTGTAAAATTTCCACCTCGCACTTCCGATAAAACACGAAGGAGTTCTTTACTATCCAGTTCATCTTCGGATGCAACCGGGAGTACTGTCTTTTTAGACTTTCCGTTTGGTTTTTTAGGAGATAGAGATGGAGTTTCCAGTCCATCCAATACAGTAGAAACAGGCGCGGCGGCTGTACCATTTGTAGCCATTTTTTCGGTACTCATAGTTGATTGAATTGAGTGATTCAAACGTACAGAAAAATTTTAAAAAAAGAAGGTTTTAAAGGGTTTATGTGTTTACACTTATTGATAAGGTTCGGCATCAGGTATACACCAGGCATTATAAAATCCAAAAGAAAAGTGCTTACTTTAAGCTGTTTTTAACCCCACACTCTTGCAACACAATCAAACGCATATCGATATTGATAACCGCTGTACAATTTTTTTAGCGGAAGATGATATTGACGACCAGGATTTTTTAAAGGAAGCTATTCTTTCAATTGACCCTTCTATTGAACTTGTGATTTTTTCCAGCGGTCTGAAATTCATTAGAAGCATTTCCGAATTACATGAGACATTGCTTCCTGCGCTTATTATTTTGGATTATAATATTCCTGAGATAAACGGCGCTGAGATTTTAGAAGAATTAAAAAAGAACAAACGATACGCCACCATACCAAAAATAGTATGGAGTACTTCCGACTCAGAGTTGTACCGGCAAAGTTGTCTTACACATGGGGCCAATATTTACCTGGTAAAACCTTCCAGCATGAGCGGGATTCATAACATGGCGAAGCAGATGCTTGACTTTTGCCATTCCACATAAACGTTACTATTTTTTTTACATCTGTTCAATAAAAAATAAGGCTTATTATTTTACAGCAGGTAGTAAATTTGTTTTCAAATGAGAACCCCAGCAGATACAGATGTTTTATTAATGAATGAAGTGTTGACAAAAACAACTTCTCCCTTCCAGATCGTTGTTTGGAACGATGATGTAAACACCTTTGAATGGGTGATTGAAACCTTGGTAGATATTTGCGGCCACAGTTATGAACAGGCAGAACAATGCGCATTTATTATTCACCATAGCGGGAAATATGCAGTGAAAAATGGGACCTATGACGACCTCCGTCCTATGTGCGATGCCATATTAGACCGTGGTATCAGTGCAACATTAGAAGTAACTGCCTGAACAATTTTCTACTACACTAATATGCCACACTTCTGCCATACAGAAAAGGAATTTTATTTTCCACCGGTAGCAGATGCAGATGAAGAAGGCTTATTACTTATTGGTGGCAAAGTAACATCAGCACGGGTTTTGGAAGCGTACCAAAAAGGCATCTTCCCCTGGTACAGCGAAGAGGAACTTCCACTTTGGTGGAGCCCCGATCCCCGCTTTGTTTTATTTCCCGATGAATTGCATATAAGCCGCAGCATGGAAAAGGTTATTTCGAAAAAAAATTTTGAATTTACAGTTGATTGCGCTTTTGAAGAAGTGATAAATGCTTGTGCCACTACAAATAGAAATGGACAAAACGGCACCTGGATCACCATTGAAATGAAAGAAGCGTATACCCAATTATTTTATGAGGGTTATGCACACAGTGCAGAAGCCTGGAAGGATGGCGAATTGGTTGGCGGCATGTACGGGATCAAATTAGGTAATGTATTTTTTGGCGAGAGCATGTTTCATAAAATAACCAATGCTTCCAAGTTTGTATTTATAAAATTTGTGCAGCAGCTTAAACAAGAAGGTGTTCAATTAATGGATTGCCAGGTTTATACAAATCATGTGGAAAGTTTGGGAGGAAGGCTGATTGACAGGGTGGAGTATTTGAAGTACTTACACCCTAAAAGCCCCTAAAGGGCTTCGGTCGTTTACGGTTTTAAGAACCTTTATAAAATGCAATGCCTCTGACTTTAGAAGTCAGAGGCATAATTGTTCGGAGGAAACCAAGAGACTGAAGCGGGGTAAGCCCCGTAAGGGGATTTGGGTGTTTAAAACCGCGTCGCTAAATAATGCGGCAACATAGTACGCCAGGTATCCCAGTCGTGTTTCCACTCACTGCCCCAGATGTCTAATTCATAATTAATTCCTTTGTTGTATAAAATAGAAGCAAAGCTGCGGCTGGCATTGGGGTCTTCGTAATCGCCGCTGCCGCTGAAAATGTGAAGGTGGTTGCTCCGGCGTATTTGTTCAAGTTTATCGTGGTCGGTTAGGTTAGGCATATAATGTTGCGGACTGTTGAAATACACATCGTCATCAAATTGCCCTTTGCTGTATTCCGTTAAATCATAAACGCCGCTCATGGCTATTACGCCGTTTAGCAGATCAGGACGTTTCAAAAACAAGTTCATGCTGTGCAAGGCACCGAAGGATGCGCCACTGATAATAATAGGCGTGTCGTGACCGGATGTTGCTTTAATGAACGGAATTACTTCATCGTAGATGTAGTAATTAAACTGGTTGTGCACCCAGGTTTTATGCTGTGGATGCGCATTGTTGTTAAGCCAACTTTCGCTGTTGATGCTGTTGACAGAATATACCTTCACCTTGCCTGCATCAATAAAAGGCCTGATGGCATCAATCAGTTGAAACCGTTCATACTCAAGATAATCTGCTGCTGCCGTAGGCACTAATAATAGAGCAAAACCATAGTGACCATAAATCGCTACCGGCATTTCTTTTCCTAAACGGGGACTATACCACGACGTGACGTTTTTTTCCATATTGTAAGTTGTTGGCGAATTTAAAAACCTTTTAAAGTTGAAATTTAAAGATATAGGGGAATTAGTTTATGACACAAAGACAAGGGAAAACACCTATTTAATGAAAATTTTTTATATAACATCATTGCGCCCTCCCCGAAACCCTTACTTTCATCCGTTTTTAGCCATTTCTCATTAGCATCATGGATCACCAGAGCACCATTAATAATACTGTTTCCCAATTATCTAAGGAAGAAGCTTTGGATCTTATCCTAAATAATATTGAAGACGCTTATACGCTGGTTGATAAAGATTTCAAAATAATCGCTTTAAATAAGGCGGCAATTGAGGGCATCCGCCTCCATTATAATAAAGAAGGGTCTCCTGGCATTTTCGTGCTAGATATAGTTCCGCCTGACAGGCAGGCATTTTTGAAAACCCTGTTTAGCGAGGTTCTAAAAGGAACGTCCCATAAAACAGAGACAGAGTTTATACTACAGGATGGCCGTAAAATTTATTATGAAAACTTATTTGTTCCTGCTTTCGACGGTGCAGGGTTGATCGTGGGCATTGTAACACGGACGGCTAACATCACTGAAAAGAAAAAAACGGAAACAAAGGTGCAGGAGTCGGAGGAGCGTTTACGATTTGCCCTGGAAGCAACCAACCAAGGCGCCTGGGATTGGAATATGCAAACGGATGAAGTAGTTTATTCCAGCTCATATAAAAAAATGTATGGCTTTACAGATGATGATCTAAAAAATCATTTTTCAGAATGGCACTCAAGACTACATCCCGATGACAGGAAAAAAATGCAGTCAGCTATTACCGACCATACGCAGTCAACCGATTCTTACTATGAAAGCACCTATCGCCTGCAAATAAAAAACGGTTCATATAGATGGATCATGGCCCGGGGAAAGTTGATTGGGAAAGATAGCGAAGGCAGGCCTTTACGTATGATTGGAACGCATACTGACATTACCGAAATAAAAGATGCCCAGGAAAAATTGAATACCGCTGCTGAGCGATTTGCTTATGCGGCAAAAGCCACCGGGCAGGCATTATGGGAATGGAACCCGGTTACCGGCGAGGCGTATATCAGTAAAAGTTTTACAGAAATGTTCGGGTGGGAGACCGACGACGATCATTATTTTGAGCAATGGCATTATTATATCCACCCCGGTGACCAAAAAACAACGGTTAAGGGTTATTATGACACTATAGACAATCCAAAGGCAAAAACCTGGGAGGCAGAATACCGTTTTCAAAAAGCCGATGGCACGTATGCTATTGTTTGCGACACTGCTTATATCCTTCGGGATGAAGCAGGCAAAGCCATGAAAGTTATCGGCGCCACGCAGGACATCACCGCCAGGAAGAATATAGAGCAGGAACTTCATAAAAGCAATGAACGGTACGATAATATGGTAAAGGCAACTAACGAGTTGCTGTGGGAATGGGACATAAAAACAAACCAGATTTACAGGTTCGTAGAAGGGGTACAAAGTGTTTATGGAACTGAAGATATAGCCTCTGTTGATACGCAGGAGAAATGGATGCAAAGAATTCATCCGGATGATCGTCAATATGTAAATACAATTTTAGGAGAGGTTTTGAAAGGATACCACCAGCAGATCTTCGAGATAGAGTACCGTTTTTGCCGGGACGACAATAGTTATGCTTTTATTCATGGCAGAGGAATTTTATTGACCGATGAAGAAGGTAAGCCAGTACGCATGATTGGTGCAGAGCAGGACGTCTCTAAAAGAAAACGCCTTGAAAATGAGCTGCTTGAAAAAGAATTAGAAAACAAAAAAGCTATTAACCAGGCTACTGTTGATTCGCAGGAACAGGAAAGGGGCGAAATTGGAAAGGAACTGCACGACAACGTGAACCAGGTGCTTACTACCACGAAACTTTATCTTGAACTGGCACTTGCAAATGAAGACCTGGTGAAAGAGTTAATAAAAAAATCAAGCAAAAATATTACCACTGTTATTAATGAGATCAGGCAGCTTTCCCGCTCATTAATGGACCCATCGCTTGGCGATCTCGGCATTGTAGATTCTATCAATGACCTTATTGAGAACATTAAACTTTCCCCAAAAATTCATATTTCGATAGAAATAGCCGAAGAGATTGAAAATCTTCTAAACAAGACACATAAACTTACAGTATTCCGCATTATTCAGGAGTCGCTGAACAATATAATAAAACATGCTGCTGCAAAATTCGTTACTATTCAAATCAGCCATCAAAACGGAATGGCAGAGTTAATTGTAGCTGATGATGGCAAAGGCTTTTTCCAGGACTCAATAAAAAAAGGCGCAGGGCTTAAAAACATAACAAATCGAGTATATTTAATAAACGGGACATTTTCTATTGACACCACACCTGGAAAAGGATGCCGGATTAAAATTAGCTTTCCTATAAAATGACCTACTTAACATCAAAATGAACTATGGAGAAGATAACTATTCTTATTGCAGATGACCATACACTGGTAAGAGAAACCTGGAGTTTTATTTTAAACACCGATGAGCGGTTTAAAGTGATAGCTGAAAGCGGCAGCGGTGAAGACGCAGTAGAGCAGGCTAAACAACTGAGACCAGATATTGTGATTATGGATATTAACCTGCCGGGAATGAATGGTATTGAAGCCACGCAGCTGATACGCAAATTTTCACCAGCATCAAAAATACTTGGGGTTTCTTTACATACACAACCAACATATGCCCGTAAAATGATACAGAAGGGAGCAATGGGGTATGTAACCAAAAATTCATCCCGTGAAGAGATGTTTAAAGCCATCATGGAAATACAAAATGGCCGCCGCTACATTTGCGATGAGATCAAGAACATTTTATCTGAACAGGTTATTAACGGCGATGACCCGCAAACCGGACTCAATTCACTCTCCCAACGCGAAATAGAGATTATTAATTTTATTAAGAAAGGTTTCTCTTCTAAAGAAATCGCAGAAAGCCTTGAAATCTCTGTAAAAACCGTCGAGGTCCATCGTTACAACGTACTAAAAAAACTGAATTTAAAAAACTCAGCAGCGCTGGTGAATTACATTAATAACAGCCAGCTTGAGTTTGAATAAAAGAAATCTGGCATAGTATTTAAACTTGTTAACACCCATATCCTGTAAACAACACGTACACACCTACCTTACCATGAACACCCCTCGCAATGAAGGTTAATTGCAGAAGAATAAAAAAATTTCAACTGCAGATATGATTACTCCAATTCGTTTGGCTATTGTTGATGACCATGATATGATCAGGCAAACCTGGAAAATGGTGTTACAGAGAGATGAGCGGATTGAGGTAATTGCCGAGTGTTCATCTGGTGCGGAGGCGATTGTGTGTGCAGGAAAGGAAATGCCGGATGTAATGCTTATGGATATCAATATGTCGCCCATTAACGGTTTTGAAGCTACCCGTATAATTGCAAAAGAATACCCTTTCATAAAAATTATAGGCACTTCCATTAATAACCAGTCGGCCTATGCACGTAATTTAATGCAGATGGGTGCAAAAGGCTATGTAACTAAAAATTCGCCAAGCGAAGAGATGATTGCAGCGATTGTATTAGTTTATGAAGGAGGCACTTACATTTGTAAGGACGTGAATGACAAGCTGAATAGCAAAGGAATAATTTAAGCACGACGCCCTTTCTTTTAATATATACTTGGTGTGCAGATACTAAATTTGCACACCAATTTTATTTAATGAACACGGAGCTTTCTAAAAATTTTGAACCACAAAGTATAGAGGAACGATGGTACCAACATTGGTTGGATAAGGGTTACTTTAACAGTACTCCTGACAGCCGGCCTGCTTACACAATTGTTATCCCTCCTCCCAATGTTACAGGTGTGTTGCACATGGGCCATACACTGAACGAAACCGTGCAGGATGTACTGATACGCAAAGCCCGCATGAGCGGCTTCAATGCCTGCTGGGTACCTGGTTCCGACCATGCCTCCATCGCAACCGAAGCTAAAGTGGTGCAAATGCTTGAGCAGGAAAAAGGGATTTCCAAGCATGATCTTTCACGGGAAGACTTTTTAGCCCATGCGTTTGAGTGGAAAGAAAAATATGGCGGCATCATCTATCACCAGATAAAAAAATTAGGCTGCAGCGTTGATTGGAACCGGGTGACGTTCACCATGGACGATCACTATTATAAGGCCGTAATTAAAGTTTTTATTGACCTCTATAATAAAGGATTGATCTATCGTGGGGCCCGCATGATCAATTGGGACCCAAGCGCAAAAACAGCATTGAGTGATGAAGAAGTAGAACACAGGGATGT
>JAQBNG010000222.1 GCA_028288675.1 Flavisolibacter sp.
CCTGCCTCGGCTCTAAAGCCGGAGTTGCCGCCATACAATGCACGGTTAAAACGGCGGCTACCGTTTACTAAAACAAAATCGTCTCCGTCAGGTTTGTAGTGAATTTCCCGCTCCTTGCCATGCCACAACTTATTATTTATTTGTGCAAGTGCGTCGCTGTTGTATGCGGTTACTAGTAAAAACAAGATACCTGGCAAATAACGAGATTTCATGTTTTTAATTTTTGAATTTCATCCCATATTGTTCTTAAAACAGGAATGCCATTAGCACTATTTTCCTTTCTTGTTTGTAGCACTCTTTCGCCAGGGAAAGTTATGCTGCTTCCATCTTTGCCAGTCACTGAGCTGTGATAATCTTCTATGATACCTGTCACTGTTTTTGCAATGATCGAATGGTTATCCAGCTTCGCGATATCAATACAAATAAATACCTGCGACAAACCTTTTTCTTTGCCGGCCGCTGTAATTTGATGCGTAGCCGATCCACCTGAAAGAATAGCAGCAAGTATGTCTAACAATAAGGATAGTCCTGCGCCTTTCCAGTAACCGATAGGCAAAGGCCTTCGTGATTCAATGATGGCTGAAGGATCATCTGTCAGGTTACCCTCTTTATCATAACCGCTCGCTACTTTAAGTTTTTTACTTTTAGCCGCTGCTAATTCCATTGCTCCAAAAGAGCTTTGCGACATAGCCATATCCAATACAATTGCCTCATCACCATAAGGCAAGGCAATTACAAGTGGATTATTTCCAAGTTTACTATCAACTGCTCCCCATGCAGGCATATTAGCGATGGTGTTTGTCCATGCAATGAATACAACTCCTTTCCTTGCAGCCTGCCAGCCATAATAGCCGCCACGCATCCAATGGTTTGTATTTGCCATCGCTACACAACCAATACCATATTGCTGCGAAAGCTGCACTGCTCTATCGGTTGCATGAACAGCATTTAATACGCCGGGGCCAAGGTTGCCATTCCATTGTTCTATACCATTAAAAGCTGATTGCAGTGTTGGCTCAGCATCTTTATCAACCAGCCCTTCTTTTATGTATTGCACAAAAACAGGAAAGCGGTTGACACCATGCGTGTAAACACCATCAATGCTGTTTGATGTCAATATCTCAGCGCATTGAGAAGCCTTGTCGTTTGTAAATCCAAGCTTCAATAATATAGCATTGAAAGTGGATCGCATTTCAGCAGCGGATACCGATATTGTTTGGTCTTTATTCATTTTATGATGGCGATAGAAGCCTGAAGGGCTTGAATGTGGATAGCCGCCGGTGGAACCGGTGGTCAACAGACATAGAGTTTTTACCCCTACCCCGAAAGGGGTTGAACATTGTTCGTTGTTGTTCAACCCCTTTCGGGGTTGCATTTCCTATCCGTATTCCTTTACCCTGGGTTGCACCCAGGGCTATTCATATTCAAGCCCTTCAGGCTTGTGAAAAATAACTATCACTTTATTCATATCCCACTATTCACATTAATCCTATAAATCCCAGTTCAGACAATGCTCAATAGAATTACAAAACGTACAAGAGTGCGACGCAAGAGAAGCTCAATAGATATTCTTCCCCCTGGTTCATCAAAATATTTTTACTAAAACAACTCATTTACCGCCGGCATTGTAAACTGTTTTTTATCGGTAGAAGGCTTAGGCAGACCGAAATAAAAATACAAGGTCCGCTTACGGCTTCCGTTGATAACATTAGGTTCACTTTGCGGGCCTAACTGCCTTGTGTTCCCACTGATGTTCAAGGCCAGTTTTGTACCAATAGGCGGAATAGCATCTAAAAAAGACAAGTTGCCTTCGGGCAATGTTGGGTGCGGACGAACACCTGACAATGCATAAAAATCAAACAGCCTCACATACAAACCGGTGTCGGGTGCAGCTACTGTAAACTTGCCTTCTACCGTATTTAATTCCATCCAGGTAATGTCGGCAAAATAGCCTTTGAACTCAGGAAAAATCCAGGGCGCCGAACCAGCCTGGGTGTTGTTATAAGCGTTCTGCCAAACGTTTTGTGTGACGCCTTGCAAACGGTTTTTCCAAACACGGTACGGACCTTTGCCTAACCATTTTGCACCGAGCACAAAGTTTTCGGGATAGGTAAAAGAGATGCCTGCAAAAGGGTAAGTTCCATCTAAACTATATTCATATTCCAGCGACAACCATCCGCTGCCATGCATTTTCCATTTCGCATATTTCATGTTACCGGTATAAGTTGTTTCTATCACTGGCGTTGTGCTTTCTTTAGAAATTTTTATACCGGTAAACTTTGACTCTCCGCTAACCAATACCGGTCCTCGTCCAAACGAAAGCGGATCGCTCATACGGTTGCGTACGCCTTTTAATTGCCCATCTGTTTTGCCAAGGATAACCGATACATCGCCGCCAGTAAGGGTGATAGTAGAATCAGTTTCGGTAACGGATGTGGAAGCCGTGTCATTCATTGCAACAATGCCATTTAAAAGCTTGGCATTCGATGCCACATTCCACGACCATTTATACAAAAGATTTTTTTTCGGATCAAATGCGGAGAGTAGTAAAGCATGATAGTTCTTCCAGTCATTTGGAAGGTTTAATTGCAGGTTGCCCTTTGCTCCATTTGGTAAGATATCAGGACTGCTAGCCTGGCCGCTTTTAATAACATCATATCCTGTAAACTGATCATTTGGCTTGCGGTAATTTACCAGGGCCCAGTGGAAATTGCATTGACTTAAGTTGGTAAAATGATATCGGTTCTCAACCGCTATTGAACCATTAAAATTCTCTGGCAATGTTTTCATCGTGATGTGTACCGGGGAATAAATCTCTTTTATCGCATTAAAACTTCCTTCCTTTTCGCGGTGCGGACCAACAATGCCATCAGGGGCATTCACACCATTTACATCAATGATGTTGTTCATGTCGGTGCGAACAATGCCCTCATCAGCTAAGTCCCAGATGAAGCCGCCAGCGCCCTTTTTAGCGTTCCAGTGCAGTTCCCAGAAATCAGCCAAAGCACTTGCAGCGCCGCCATCGTCCTGCGCATGAAGGAACTCTGTAACCATATAAATATTGGTATCCTGCAAAATTTTCTGCGTGCTGTAATAATCTTCATAGTGGTTGCAGTCAATTCCATTAAACGCATTGCCCGGACGATGATGCCCGTGTATAACAGTGCGGTTACTTAAATCATACCGTCCGTAATCATCATCCAGCTCTTTATTATGACCGCCTTCGTTTCCATTGCTCCAGAAAATAATGGAAGGATGATTGGCATCTCTTGTTACCATTTCTTTTACCAATGGCGCACCAGCTTTTGTGCTATACGCTTTCTGCCATCCTGCTAATTCATCAAGCACATACAGGCCAAGTGAATCACAATAGTTTAAGAAGCTTTGATCGGGCGGATAGTGTGAACAACGCACCGCGTTCATGTTCATCTCTTTTATCAGTTTTACATCAGCCAAATCAATTTCAGGGTTTACACAACGACCGGTTTCCGGCCACCAAACATGACGGTTCACACCTTTCATTTTTATCTTTACACCATTGACATAAATACCATCTTGTTTGCGTACCTCAATAGTTCTAAACCCAAATTTTTCTGAAGTTTGGTAAGATGTCTTTGCACCGTTTTTTAAAGACACAATTACCTTGTATAGGTTAGGAGCTTCAGCAGTCCATAACAACGGAGTTTTAACTATACCCGTCAGTTTAATAACTGAATCTTTTGCGTTAGCAGTTGTATTGAAGCTGGCAACTTCTTTTCCTTTTGCATCTACAATTTGTGCAACAATATTTTTGTTTGATGCGATATTATTCATAAAAACATTCATCGCAAACGAACCATCGGCCTTTGCATCAATGGATACGTGGTCAATGTGTTCTTTGGCAACGGCCTCTAAATAAACAGGCCGAAAAATGCCTCCGAATATCCAGTAGTCTGCCAAACGTTCTGCATTGTTTACCGATTCATCAGCCGACATTTTACTAACAGTTGCTTCCAATAAATTAGGAGCGCCATATTTTATTTTATCGGTGATGTTGTATTTAAAACGATAGAATGCTCCCTGGTGTTTGGCACCCGCCGACTTGCCATTGATCTTTACTTCTGTATCGGTCATAGAGCCTTCAAAAACAATGAAGATCTCTTTGCCTTTCCAGGCGGCCGGTACGTTGAAGTTGTGCTTATACAAGCCCTGTTCATCAGCAAAGCGAAAGTTCTTTCCGTACGTTTTATAATCGCGGCCATAGTTATAAGCGCCAAAGCCCTGCTGCTCCCAATGTGAGGGAACATTGATGGTTGTCCACTTACCACTGGCGCGGCCGCCGGTGCAATAAAAATCCCAGGCGACAGTGTTCTTATTATCTGTGCCCGATAAATATTTGATTTCTTTTTGCTGCGCAGACGAAAAGAGAGACACGAAGAGAGATGCGACTACTAAAATTAATTTCATCTTATTATTTTAATCGAAGAACAACGATTGATTTTGCTGGAACATCTACACTTAAATTATTCCCCTCTTTTTTTGAATTGTTAAACGTTACTGACTTTATGCTGTTTGGCTTTTCAAACGTGTTGATGTCGGTAAGGTTTGAAGAGGTTAGAATTTGTCCTTCTATGCTATTCCATACACCATCAACGGAAGTTTTAATAGCGATGCTTTTTGAGGGATCAAGGTTCACCAAAGAAATATGGATAGCACCGGTTGAGTCTTTCGATGCCGATACATTCAGCGCCGGTATTTTTTCTGCACCCGAAACATAATCAGGACTTTCAAATTTTATCGGGATCAGCTTTGCATCCTGGTGTACTTTAAACAGATCAAACACATAGTAAGTAGGTGTGAGCAGCATCTGGCGGCCTTTAGTTAATATAACAGCCTGCAATACATTGACAGATTGTGCAAGGTTGGCACCACGAACCCTGTCGCTGTGATTATTGAAGATGTTTAAAGTGGTTCCGGCAATCAATGCATCACGCAGGCTGTTTTGCTGGTATAAAAATCCGGGATTAGTTCCTGCTTCCACATCGGTCCAAATGCCCCACTCATCTACAAGGAGTGCCACCTTTTTCTCCTTGTCATATTTGTCCATGATGGCGGCATGCTTTGTTACATACTCTTCCATTTTCAGGCAATTGCGCATTGTTTTGAAATAAGCCTGCTCGTTAAATGCCGTTGCAGAACCTTTACTTCCATTCCATGTACCGGTAGGTATGGTGTAATAATGCAGCGTAAGGCCATACATCATGTTAAGCGGAATATTTTTCATACAGACCTCCGTCCAATTGTAATCGCGGTCGCTGGAGCCACTTACAATTTTCTTTAAAGGAGCACCGGGATAGTCTCTTGCATACGTAGCATAGCGCCTGTATAAGTCGGCATAATATTCTGGTTTCATATTGCCACCACATCCCCAGCTTTCATTGCCTACACCCCAAAAACTTACCTTCCATGGCTTTGTTCTTCCATTTTGCTTACGCAGATTTGCCATAGGACTCACGCCATCAAAGTTGAAGTACTCTACCCACTTCGCCATTTCTTCCACAGTGCCGCTGCCTACATTTCCGGCGATATATGGCTCCGTTTTTAACAGCTCGCACAGCTCCATAAATTCATGTGTTCCAAAGCTGTTGTCTTCAACTACACCGCCCCAATTGGTGTTCACCATTTTAGGACGTTGGGCTCTTGGTCCAATACCATCTCGCCAATGATATTCATCAGCAAAGCATCCACCCGGCCAGCGCAGGTTAGGAATTTTAATTCTTTTAAGTGCCTCCACAACATCCAGGCGTATGCGGTCTTTTTTAGGGATCTTCATCGTATCAGAAACCCAGAAGCCATCGTAAATGCAACGGCCTAAATGTTCTGCAAAATGACCGTAGATATTTCGGTTGATTGTTGTTTTAGCGTCAGCAGTATTAAGTGTTAGCTGAACCTGCGATGTCGCATTGAGCTGAATGAATACAAAAATGAAAAGAAGAAGTTTTGCAATCGTTTGGTGACGCATGATAAATGTTTGTGCAACGAATTTATGGAAGTGCTGCATCAATCTTAATGTGCTAAAGCAATGCAGACAAAAAATGTCATCGCTACCATTGTAGCGACCCAACCGTTGATGACCTAAAGTAAGAATTGAGGGAAGGCAGCTATCCTGAAGCGTCATGAAAGGGAAGAAGAATACAAAGCGTTCTGAATCGCAATGTATTTTATTCACACCCAAACGGTGTAAGTATGATTAACCCATTTAAAGGTTAGACAATAACTAAGCATTATTACGACCCCGACGGGGTCAGTTCCTTTTGCGCCTGAAACTTCCTGCTAAAAAGTTGCCATCTGCTACTCAAACGCCTTATACCGTTTCATCGCCTCCACAAAATAATAATCGGCATACGATATCGATACATCTACCTCAGTACCTGCAGGAAGATGTCCAACAGAATGTTGAGTCAGGAACCCGCCGTTCGTTCCTTGTGCAGAATGATATTGCGGAGAGGCTAATGACTTCAACATTGTTTCTGCAGCCGCAAAATATTTTTTTCCTTCCGATGGCTTTGCATAACGGCATAACTCAAACAAAGCAGCACTCATGATAGCTCCGGCAGATGCATCACGCAGTGCAGATGGAATGTTAGGCGCATTAAAATCCCAGTAAGGGATTTTATCAGCAGGAAGATTGGGATGATTTAAGAGAAAGGCTGCAATAGCTTCTGCTTTATCAAGGTATTTTTTATCCTTTGTTTCGCGATACATCACTACATATCCATACAAGCCCCAGGCCTGTCCCCTTGCCCATGCAGATTCATCGCTGTAACCCTGGTGCGTACGCTTTTGTTGTACAGCACCGGATTGGGTGTTGTAATTGATTACATGATAAGAACTATGATCCGGTCTAAAGTGGTTTTGCATTGTAGTATTCGCATGGGTAACAGCAATCTTATAAAATGAAGAATCGCCGCTTACTCTTGTTGCCCAGAAAAGCAACTCAAGGTTCATCATGTTATCAATGATAACAAGGTATTCGTCAGGCTTTCCATTCCAGGATTTAATGGCGCCAACCGCAGGACTAAAACGGCTGCTTAAAGACCGGGCACTTTGCAATAATATTTCTTTATACTCAGGTTTTGGTGCGATGCGTTCGGCATTGCCAAAGCTGCAATACATCATAAAGCCAAGGTCGTGAGTACCCTTATTATTCTTTTCCTTCTCCAGAACTTTCATTATGCGCATTGCTTCATCATACAGTTGTTGGTCCTTTGTTTCTTCATATAAGTACAATAAGGTACCGGGATAAAAACCACTGCACCACCAGCTTGAATTACTGGTTTCCAGCTTTGCTGTTTTAGGGTTGTAATTCTTTGGAAATTTTTCAGGAGGAAGGTCTTTCATCAGCAGGCGGTACTGTGCTGCGTCTTGTTTAAAAGAGGCATCTATTGTTTGTAATAAAGACGTGTCCTGTGATACCTGCAAACTTTTGCTTCCGGTGCAGGCTACAAATAAAAAAGCAATTGCCAAGGGAAGAATAAATGATTTGTATATCATGATTAAAAATAAAACGAATGTAAGGTTGAATGGCTGTATTTGCGTGAGGGATAGAAGCGAAAATCCTTTTTTGCCATTAGTTATCAACTATTTAAAACGAAAACAACAAAGGCAAAAAAGATTGCAGCGAATAGCCCGACGGCGCCTCGCCGGCACGCCCACCCTTCGACAGGCTCAGGATGACAACAATCGAAGACTTAGCATAACACTACTCTTTTAATGGCACCCATCGCAGTACAGAAATCATTTGCGGTGAAAGGCCGCTTACACCTTCTGCATCTGCCTGGTCGGTCTTTTGTACAAACAGGTTTAGTACTTTTCTTTTCTGCCAAAGGACATGATCATAAGAGGGTTCCCATGAACCTATATCATGTTTGGTAAGATCAATTACACTCCAGGCTTTTGATGCTATGTTTTTAGAAAGCGCTACCGATACTTTGTTGCCTCTTTCCGCATCTCTGAAAATTAATGCAGTGGCCGTTTTACCTTTTACTTTCCAAACTAAAATCTGCGGACGTGAAACCGGGATACGTTTTGTACCGCCGCCGCTAAGACTAAAAGCAGCTTTTCTAAAACGAAGGTTTTGCATCTGCCACGCCTTTCCAGTTTTATAAATAACATGATACTGTGGAATGGTGGCGCCGCTATCCCGCCAATAGGTTGCTATGAAAGGCTTTCCATGTTCATCAGCAGTCATAGATGTTTGGTTAATCAGTTCACTCCCCTGCGGAATTTTGCAGGTATATTCAGCCGTTGCAGCAGTGATGGGCAGGGTATACTTTTCGCCTGTTGATTTCTTCCATGTTATGCCACCATCATCGGACTGGGCATAGCCCATATCATGGTTGCTCCTTACATCCGGACTTTCACGCCATACCCACGAAAGATGGATGGCTCCTTTACTATCAACACAAGCCTGCCAATAGGCATTGCGGGCTTTTTGTCCATCAATTAAATTTTGGTGAAGCTGCGTCCATGTTTTTGTTTGAATATCGTAACGATTGATAACTAAGTTTCCGGCACCTGAACTTCCATCACGATATAAGAAAACAAGGTCCCCATTGGGAAGATTATAAAATTCGGGATAGGTAACAGCTCCCTCAAGCTTACCTGTCATTGGATATTCAGGGGTAAATTCCAATGCACCGGGATGAACGCTTTTGCAGTACCTTAATTTACTGCCATGATGATCCCATGCAAGATGCAAAAACCCATTTCCATCAACTGCTATACTGATTGAATTATGCGCATCGGTGGTTTTGCCTTTGTACTGTGTTTGCTGCAACAGCCAGTTGTCAGTATCCAGCTTTCTTTTACCTACGACTACATAACTATCAGCATTGTAAAAAGCAATGTATTGTGTATCCTTAAAACTGGTTAGTGAATTTTTCCGGAAGACAACTGTATTAATTGAATTCCTGGCCCAGCCGCTATCAACGCTGGAGAAAGTTTGTGCTTCGCCGGCAATGGAAAGCAGGAATAATAAAACAACAATGCAATACTTCATTTTCATTTAGGCCTGGTAAAAAGTTATCTAAAGTTCACTGGGCTATTTAAGGTTAATGACTGTTTCTCTATTTCTGTCGCAACTAATCTCGCCATTTTTATACTCCAATTCCACTACCTGTATCACACTTCTTCGCCCCCCAACTGAACTTGCAGGAGCAGGATTTAATGCCGTTCGTCCAGGGTGTGTAAAATAAAATACATAGGCCTTGTTGTTTTTCACTACAACATCGCAATGACCACCTATAGCGCCATCATCTTTTCCAATACCACCGGTTTCTAAAATTCGTGATGCCTGCCTTTTCCAATTTAGTAAATCATCAGAGTGATAAATATCCATGCCTTTCCATACATCAACGATCATCCAGTACTTGTCTTTCCATTTGAAAACTTTCGGGCCTTCACCTCTTGCATCAATGGCTTTGCCTTTATCTATCCAGTTATATAAATCTTTGCTGTCGGCATACCATATAGACTTTCCATCCTTTTCATTATTATACCACATGCGCCATGTTTTGTCAGGAAGCTGAAATACACAGGCGTCAATAACTTTATCGTTAACCAGTTTTAGGTTTGATTCCCATTTCCAGTTTAGTAAATCTTTGCTTGTAAGATGAACAACATTGCGCGGATGATTCCAGTTGGTGAAGATGCCCGGAACGTAGGTCAGGTACATGTGATAGCTGCCATTATTTTCAATAACATCAGGCGCCCAGAAAGTATAATCCGCATCGGGACGATAATTAATGTTTGCCGTATCCTTGTAGGTCCATGTTCTTCCATCCTTTGATTCTGCAATACCAATCCTTGTACCATGCACCCATTTCACACCGGTTGTATCCTGCATTGTAGCACGACGATTTGTATAAAACATCCACCACTTTTTTTCTGCCTTATTCCAGATGATAACCGGGTCTGCAGCGCCGTCATAAACAGGATCAGCATATAAAGGTTTTGGTGCAGCCTTCTGCGCATTTACATTTATGAACAAGAGAATACTCACAGATAAAAGGAGGCAAATGTGCACTGTTTTATTACTCATACTTAATTGCAGTTAATGTAACAGGGCCTAACAATCCCGATGGCAAAGGCTTCCATTCGGCTGCAGTGAAGATGCCATTTTTTGCATTCTCTTTTCTTCGTGCCGGCATGTTGGTATTGTAAAATATTTTCCAGGGAATGTTGTTGCGGTCCATGTAAGAAATGCGGTTAGCCATTAAGTTAGCAACAACAATTTCCAGCGTGTTACTTTGTTTTAATAATGAGGAAGGAATAGTAGTTTGAAATGTGGGTCCAATTAACGTAGCCAACTTCTTTCCATTTAAAAATACTTCGGCGGTTTCATTCACCTTGCCTAATTCGAGCAACCATGATGAAGCATTTCCTGCAGGCTTTTGGAAGATTGTTGAATACTTAGCCGTGCCCGAAAAATTCTTCACATCTTCTCCATCAAACTCTGTCCACGAGCCTAATTTGTTAGTGCTTTGTTTGGCGGGTAATACAGGGCCACCACTTAAAAATTCAATTGTCCATGCGCCCTTAATTTCTTGTGACTTTGCAGCTTCTTCATAATAAGCATAGGCAGTTCCCGGCCTTTTAGAATTGTAGGTTTGCGCTATTATAGATTCATAAGGTTGTAACTGAAGCATTACTTCAATCCCATCAGCAGTTGCTTTCCATTTTGCCATACCGTTCTTGTTTGTCATGGCATCAAACAGCGCAACTGATGAAGCCTTAACTGCTAATGGAACCCAGCCCTCAAAAGCTTTATCCGTGCGGTTGTTGATGAAATATGTACTACCATCTGCGTTCTTTCTTCTAATGAATTGAAGTCCTTTATCGGCAAGCACTTCCTTTCTGGTCCTTGCAGCAGAAAGCAAATTTTCCAGGTCATCGCTCAAATAAAAACCGCCCTTGCCAACCGTTGCTTTATTCACATTTCCATCATCTGTAAAACGTAAGCCTGCTGCCAATTGTTGAAAGAGCTTTTGCCTGCCTTCCAATTGCGCAAATCCCGGAACATCAGAGGGCATACTCTTATAAACAAGAACCGTTGCGCCGCCTTTTGCTAAATCAACAAGCTTTTGAAAACTCTTTTCAGAAATGAATTTATTAGCAGGTAATAAAATGGTTTTATAATTATTTCCGCCGGATATTAATCCATTGATTCCAACAGAAACATTCTGCAATTGCCTGTCCGAAAAGAAATCAAAACTGTAGCCTTTATCCAGCATCCATTTAGATACATGCTCAAAATCGGTGCCTGTAAAATTGCGTTCCATGCCGTCAAAATGCTGCAACAATTCGCCGCCTGTTTGTGAGTAGCGGTCAATGATCGGGTAGTATAACAACACATCGTTATCTGGCTTGCCGCTTTGCAAAAATGATTGCACTTTTGTTATGTAATCGTTCAGGGTTTTAAAATCTTTCCATTGCGGGTTTGTAGGCTGAAAATGTACCGCCGCATAAAACAACCATCCCGGCCACGGTGCATCTTTTGGGGAGTACTCGGTACCATGATAAAAGATATGATTGACGCCACCTAAGAAATATAAATCAATCGCTTTTTTTACATCTCTCCAGCTCGACAAAAAATGTTCATCCAGCCATGTTGCCGACTCAGAAGAAGCCAGCGGTTTGCCCATCACATTCGCGGCAGAGGAAGCGAACTTAAAACGCAGAATATCGGTTCCTTCTGTTTCCGGTATATCAACGGCACCATATAAATCAAGCGTATTTGCCGGTGAGCCATGCGATTGATTTCTAACCATACCGCCTTTCGTTTTGCCCCATGTATGCCAGGCTTCTGTAAAATGTTCCAGTAATAATTCATCTATCACAGAACGGTAATCATATAACACACGGCTGTTCAAATCCGTTGTTGACTTTCCAAAAAGTGCCGGTAAATAATTCTTCAAGT
>JAQBNG010000236.1 GCA_028288675.1 Flavisolibacter sp.
TTGATACTTTGTATGCAAGGCTCGTTGATACATTAACGGTTACGGCAAATGCTGGTCCCGATGTTGGATTTTGTACCTCGCCGGTACTAATCGGTGCAAATTCAAAACCCGGGCTCGTATATAGCTGGTCACCGGCTACGGGATTATCTAATGCTACGCTTTCCAACCCGGTGGCAAACCCCGATGCCACGACAAGATATATACTTACAACAAGGCACGATGGCGGGGGGTGTATGGATACAGATACCATGCTTGTGAGATCTGTGCCCATTGATAAGTCCCTTGAACTGGTTGGACGTGACTCTTATTGTATTGGCAGTGGTGACAGCGCTTTATTAAGAGTAAGAGCAACAGATAGCATTCAATGGTTCAGGGATGGGGTAGCTATTCCCGGGGCTCAAAAAACAGAATACAAGGTAAACCAGCCGGGTTTGTATCATGCGATGCTTTTTAATAATGCAGGCTGCAATGTTGCAACGGTCCCTAAAAAAATTTTGATTGACAAACCAAGACAAGGCATGCGGTATCCTGATCATTATGCAGTTGTTAATATAGTTTCGGAATTACAGGCACGCCTGATCGGGGATACGGTTGTATGGTCTCCTGCTTTAAACCTAAGCAACAGTAGTATTTTCAATCCTTTATTTATTGGAACAACTGATCAGTTTTATACAATAACAATCAAGACAAAAACCGGGTGTACAACTGTAGATACTTTGTTGGTGAAAGTAATAAAGAGGGCAGACATTTATGTACCTACGGCTTTTACGCCTAACAATGATGGGCGGAACGATTTATTAAAGCCCGTGCTCGCAGGCATTAAAGAGCTCCGCTATTTCAGGGTTTATAACCGGTGGGGGCAGTTGATATACGAGACAAGATCAGCACAGGGCGGATGGGACGGTAACATTAAAGGGCGGAAACAAGCTACCGATGTAGTGGTATGGATAGCGGAAGGGTTAGGTGAAGATGGAAAAGTTTATGCAAGAAAAGGCACTTGCGTATTGGTGCGGTGAGATAATATTAGAACTAATTAATAACAAAGAATATGGTCTGATTGAAGTTGAGGCTCACTGCCTGATGAAAAGCTTCTAAACACAATTACCTATAGAAGAACGGTCTAATTTTAACTGCGTAAAGAAAAAATCTTCTTCTACTTCTCTTATTTCCCCCGGCTGTAAGTTTCCTAATAGTAGGTCTTCGATAGATACACGAATCAGGCGCAGACAACGGTGGCCTGCCTTTGCTACCATCTTGCGCACCTGGTGGTACTTACCTTCTGTAAGTGTAATTAATAGCCAGCTACTGGCCTGGTTAGCATGAAAGCTTAGCGGAGAAGGAAAGGTCTCCCGGGGCTTTTCCACTAATTGAACATCGCAAGGCGGCGTAGTATAATAGCTTCCTCCCTTTATACGTATTGAAACTCCGGTACGTAATTTATATAGACTTTCTTCGGTAACAACGTGCTTCACCTGAACCAGGTACGTTCTCTTATGCGGTACCTTGCTTTGGAAAAGGAGCGCTGTAATTTTTTTATTGGTTGTAAGTAGCAGTAACCCCTCCGATTCTTTATCCAGCCTGCCTATGGCATGAATACCCTCCGGAAACTTAAAGGGAAGATCGCCTAATAGCGGGCCCGGATAAGGACTTACAAATTGTGACTCCATGCCATAAGGCTTATTGAGAGTATAATACCGAAAGGACGAGGAAAGCATCGGGCAATGTTAGGCCATAAAATTTATTTTATTCATACAGAACATGCATTGAAGAGATTATAGCACATATGAAATGTCGACTTTTTAGGTAAAGAACTTTTCTGCGGCTAATGAATATTAAAAATTGAATTACATTTAAAGAATCTACGTTCTGCCGAAGAGTAAAATCATCCAGAAAACTATTCTAAGGCGCTGCTTATTAACCAACAAATCTAATATCCCAATAGAAGAAACCAAGCCTAACGGAAAACTGCACTTGTAACAATTATTGTTTTATGAGAAAGTCCTTTTTTCTATTGGTCATCTTTATTTCTTTCAACACATCTGCACAAGATCTTAGCGATTCATTAAGCAAGTACAGCTACCTTCTTCAAACAAATGAAAAAGGCATTAAATCACAGGCAACTGGTTTTTTCGTCAGGTACCAGCATCGCTTATTTTTTATTACGGCCGCACATTGTTTAACAGGTTGGGACCCTTTTAATTTTAGGCCTATTGAAAACTTTCCTGATACTGTTTTCATACGCTTGTCGAACGATACCAGTAAATTGAAATACCTACCCCTTTCCATTTCAGGAATAAAAAAAGCAGCAAAACCATTTCGTGAATATGAAAGTCCTGATGTATATGTAGTAGAAATAAAAGACGCGAAAAAATATCCTGTTTTTTCAGTAGAAAAGTTTTTTCAACAAGAAGTAAAATGCGACCTGGCGAGAACTGTATTCGTGTCCGGTTATCCTCATGCGGAAGGCTATAACGATTACCTGCGTGACAGGCAACAGCCTTTTACTACTGCTGCTGAATTAGGCCAGGCATATTGTGTTTATTCTTTCCGGCCCGATATAAAAATGTATGACCCCCTAAACTATTTCACTTCCTTTGAAGATAGTGCTACCGGTCCGGGCCTTTCCGGGGCACCAGCTTATATACTTACAGAAGATAAGGCAATTGTTTTTGGGGGTATCTATATAGGCGGTGATGTTAAAGCCATTAGATCGGGTATGGTTGTAAGGCCCGAATACGTAATGAATAAAATAATGGCGAAAATTTTTAATGAGTAGCTTCATGCAACAGCGATAAGCGCATGAGGCTACTCATTACTACTCTACCCCATTTTCATCAGCAATATTCTATCTATGGCATAAACATATGCCGCAATTACATTTGCCGATTACCTATCACCTATCACTTATTACAAATTGCTACTATCCTTTCCCAGGTTTTGATGGCCTCACTTCAATCTTACTAGGCAATGTTCTTGGATGCATCTGTAAAAGATCAAGCACCAATTTGCCAATGTCTTCCGGTTGTATCTTCCATGCATCTTCATCTGATGGTGTATGATCAGCGAACTCTGTAGCTACAGAACCAGGCATAATAGTAGTGACTTTAATACCGTACTTCCGAAGATCAAGCATAACAGCTTGCGTAAAGCCTACCAAGCCAAACTTACTGGCATTATAAGCAGACGCCTTTTCAAAGAAATTGGTGCCCGCCAAGCTGGCAATGGTGATAATATATCCATTGGAATTTTTTAAGGCTTCTATACTACTTTTTACGCTATTGAAAACACCTGTAAGGTTGGTATCAATGGTTTGCTTCCAGTCTTCTTCTGTTAAGCTTTCTATTGAGGCAAAATGCCCAACACCGGCATTAGCTACTAATACATCCAACTGGCCAAAATGGTCAATTACAGCCTTCACAGCTGCTGCTTCTGAAGCCATTGAACTTACGTCTGATTCCAAAGCCAATACTCTGGTAACATCGCTGCTTAATGATTGAGCAGCTTCTTTTGCTGCTGATAAATTACGGCTCGTGATGGCAACTTTCATCCCATTATCCAACAGGGTTTTAGCTATTCCATATCCTATCCCTTTACTTCCACCTGTTATATAGGCTACTTTATCTTTTAAATCATTCATACTATTCATTTAAAATTTATTAATTCATTTATATAACCTAATCTTTCACGATGGCAAAGGAATGCAATAATTGTGCGTTGACAGGTATTAAAATTTCACAAGAAAAGGCGTGGTACGTTTACTGCATATGCAAATTCAACTAAAAAAAATCGTAATGTTCGATCAAATTTTAGACCTCCTATAACAGTACGTAGGCAACATCCCACAGATAGCCCCGGCAATACCGGCAGGTCAGGCCGACCAGGTACATAATGAAATTGAAGGCCAGGTTACAAAAAGTTTAGCAACTCATGCTGCGGGAGAGGGTGGTGCAGGCGGGTTGCTGTTGAAGCTCCAAGGTGGGATATCCTCAGTCAACCCAAATAACCACCGCTATTGAGGGTGGACTGGCCAGTAGTCTTGGAAGTAAATTCGGACTTCCGCCAACGGTAACAGGTGCTAGCTCGGCTGCTTATATCTGTGCAGGTAATTAGCTGAGGCAGTTGCAGTATATTTTACTTCATCTTCTAAAAATTGCCATAACCTGTAACGTTGCGTAACATCTTTATTAAAGTAAGGAATATCTCCAGGGTCATTGATTTTTCACGGTTAAATAAACCGGGTACTGTCAATGGATTTTGTGCGTCTATGTTATAGTCAAACCCTGTTTTTATCCTAGCATAACTGGTATTACGGTTACGCTTTACCTGCTGCACAACTACATCTCCATTGTCATAAAAACAGGTAGTGTATTTACACTATAACCAACAAAAGAAAACTCTATATAATAGTTACAAGCTACCGCATCTGTAATGGCGAAACTGCCTTCTTGATTAGTAATGGTTCCGGTAACAAAACTGCTGTCCTTAACCGCTTTCAAGGTTACGTTTACATATGGTAATGCCGACTTTGTTTTACTGCCTTTTGCTAAACCCGATACAGTTAACTTACCGGTTTGCGCAAAAGAAAAACAGGGAATAAAAACAATAGCAAAATAAAATAAACAAGCCGCTGCACTTGTATAGATGTTGATTACGTATCAAATTGAAACCATTCTCCTATTTGATTTTAGAATGGAGAAAAATAAACTGCTACCCGTTAAACATTTTCACAAACCTGATCTCCACAAGCAAAGCATTACTTTAAATATTCAGACAGTCTAATAATCTTATAAGCGGGATCGTTTTGAAATAATTTAGGTAATACCGCCGCATGACGATGGCCCATAATTACCAGGATTCGTTTTGCTTTCTGCCGCAATTGCGTGGTAACTATATTTGAATATATCTTAAGTTCCCGTTCAAGAAATACAGAAACAAATTCAGCGCCGATGTACTTCTTGTTTATGTATGCAGTATCTACATACGCAGGAGGCGGCGATGCAAATTCACCGTTTTTAAGCTGAAGCGGCGTAACAAATAAAACCTGGTAAGTCCAATCTAAAATCTGCGGTGTATTTATAACAAGAAGGTAGTCCTTCAGCGATAACCCTGCCTTAAAAAGGCTATCGGCTTTACGGCCGAAGACTGAAAAGAAATCAAGCCCTTTTTGGAAAGTTTCCATGTTATCCGTACTTCTCAACATCCGGTTGGAAACCGATTCGTAGTAATCGGCCGCAAACACCTGCTGATGTTTAAGAGCCCGGGCCAGGTTAAAACCAAACTGGTATTGTTCTGCGCGGCCATAAGACAAATCGGTTAACTTAAGCTTTGCTGTTTTAAACAATGTGTATAGGCTATCAAGTTGATATTGCTGCTCCGGCTCTTCTTCCACCATGATAACATCAGGCTTAAAGGCTGCCAATTGCGCATTTATATACGCAATCTCCTTTTGCCGCACCGCACTAAACAGGTCAGCCGCAGGAGCATTCTTATACATCTGCTCCTGCCCAAAATGTGAAGAACCTAAAAACATGATTTGTGTACGTTCTTTTACCGGCGTTGGAGATGGAAATGATTTTAATAAAGACTGGATTTTTGCATTTTGAGAAAACGTTTTCTCAGGTCGTAAGCATAAAAAGATAAAAAACAGAAAGATGTACTTCATGGTTAAGAGGTGCTTTAAAATAAGGTGCAAGATTAAAGGATATCCAGTACTAAAAAAGTAAAATGCCGGTCATGTTACAGACAGACATTTTTATAGTTTATAGACATTTTAAAGTTTAGAACTGGGAATTAGACACAGGATAATGTCTTAGCTATTTACTTGATAGTAATTACCGTTTTAGTGATATAGACAGGTCACTTTCATATTCTTTGCCTCTTTAAATAGTCCATATTGTACTTCATACTTTCCATTGGCGTGCTGGCATATTCTTCCTGCTCTACAAAAAGGTATTTTAAGCCGGCCTGCTTCTGGTTCTTTAGCATCGCCATAATATCAACACCACCTTTGCCAAACTCCACACTATGCTTTTTGGCAAGGTTCATATCTTTTAAATGCCATAATGGAAAACGACCGGTATATTTATTAAAATAATCCAGTGGAGCTTTACCTCCTACAACTGCCCAACCGATATCCATCTCCATGTAAACAACTTTTGCATCTGTATTGTTTAAAAGCACATCATACAATACCTCGCCACCTTCGCTTTCAAATTCATATTCATGATTATGATAACCAAATTTAATTCCACGGCTCTTACATTCTTCGCCAGCCTTATTAAAAATCTCAGCTACTTTCTTATAGTTGCTAACTGTTTGTCCGGATGTAGGCATGGAAGAACAAATGAGGTATTCCTGCCCGCTTTCAGCCGCTTCGTCCATCGTCTTTTTCCAATCTTTATCAACATGCACATGCCCGCTTCGAAGCGTCATTCCAAGATCAGTACAGGCTTGTTTCATCTCCTTTGGACTAAAGCCATAATAGTGGCCCTTTTCACTTTTTGCAGTTTCAATTTGTTTTATTCCAATAGCTGCGATTTGCTTTAATGTACCTAAGGCATCTGCAGCCATTTCTTTACGGAACGTATAAAGCTGGACACCTATATTTTTTACTTCCTTTTGCGATATGGAAAATGACGGGAGTAAAGCCGAACCGATGGCAAGGGTGCTGCTTTGTAATAAAAATTCTCTTCTTTTCATACAGCTTAATTTATAAAGACAGTTATCGTTCTTGTTATTAAGAAAAGGTAGGCCAAATCAGTAAGTAAATTAACAACAGGCTATATATCCATGTTGATGCAGTTTACAGATAACTTTTTAGCACCTTAGATAAACATAAACTTTTCAGGACAACAGAATTACCAAGCTGGGATGTATCCTCTTACTTTGCTCAACGGAATTTTCATTATAGGTAAACATATTCAGCCTTTAAACGTTTAGTCATAAAAGATCATATTTTAAATACACAAGCTTTGTAGCAGACAATAAAAATCAATAAAAAAATGAACATTACATTAGCCCGGGCAGATGCAGCGATAGCCGCAGCAAAGAAAAAAGCAACAGAACTTAATACGAAAATGAATATCTGTGTAGTAGATTCCGGTAGCAACTTGGTGGCTTTCGCCCGCATGGACGGAGCCTGGATTGGCTCAGTTGATATAGCGCAAAAAAAGGCAAGGACCGCTGCCTGGTTTACCATGGATACGGCAGCGCTTAGCCCGCTTGTACAGCCGGGTGCATCGTTATACAATATTGAACATTCTAATGGCGGGTTGATTACTTTTCCAGGTGGTGTGGTAATTAAAAATGGCGACGAAGTGATTGGTGCTATCGGCGTTTCGGGCAGCACGGTTGAGAACGACCATGCAGTAGCTACACAAGGTGCAGCGGCTGTGAAATAACGGGAATTACAAAATAATTTTAAAAGGCTGGGCTTATATCCAGCCTTTTTTTGTTTACAGAGAGTCTCGAAAGCAAGGCCCAGCCTATTCTTGTGAAGTTGCTAACAGGTTTGGTTCCTAACTTTCCATTTAAGACATTTTATAAAAGAAGTATTAATTTAACGCATCATGAAAAACGCAATTTTATTTTTACTCTTAGCAGGAAGCATTACAGCTAATTCGCAATCAGAAACCAAGCCATCGCTGAAAGATTTACTATACAGCGGGAAGTTGAAACTGGATTCTACTGCTGTTATCAAAAAGGGAGATGATCTGAGTTCAAAAATTGATACCAGTACGAAGAAAGCGGAACCTGCATTGTCAAAGGCAGTTCCGGCAACAGGCGATTTAGGAAAGCCCCCTGTTCCTCAGCTAAATACCGTTGCAGATGGTGGCAACATAACCGATTCTGCTGCACCTGCCGCGGATGCTGTAAAAGCTCCAGTTACTCCCGCAAAGAGCAACACTAAAATATGGAAGGAATACACCGACTCTCTTACCACTACACTGAAGACAGAGTTGCTCACCTCTAAAAAAATTAAAAAAGAAACCTACTTTTTGACAGTTGACTATGAAATTGGCGCAGATGGCATTGTAAGTATTTTAAATGTTGTGTCCACACCGGAAAACGCCTTTCTCCAGGACGAGGTTAAAAAACGTATGGAGTTTACAATTCCGCAGCTTGTCCCGGTTTTAGACAGCAGCGGCAAACCACGTAAGGTTAAAAGAAAGTACAATTTTAATTTAACCAAGGAATAGATTTAGTCGGGTGTGACTTTGTGAAGTCACTTATTTTGGTATTATCATTTGCACTTAACAGTTCTATTTAAAAAAGGCTGGCATGAGGGTTAACTCCTGCCAGCCTTTTTTAGTTTTTGAAGACTAATGAAATTGAGAAAATCATGCTTATGCAATAACTTTTAAAAGACGGTTATCCTCTCCACTCCTAGTCACTGCTCTCTGTGGGGGTATCAGTTTGCTGCAGGTCGCTTTCGCGGGACTTTTCTTGTTTTTCTTCTGTCTCGGTCCAACCAGCAACTTCGCCGGAATGTTCAAAAGGCCCTACGGGTCTTTTGTCATCCGATACAAAAGGTTCAGACGATTTGAATAAGGCGTCTTTTAATTCTTCTCCTGATCCTTTAGCATCATTTTCTTGAGGGGAATTATGGGAATCCATGTTCATATAAAATTTATTAGTTGATTAAAAAGTAAGAACGCTATAAAGGTAGTATTTCCGTACTCTATGAGGCTTACGAGGGATAGGGATTATTCAGCGCCGGTTTGTTGGCTTTCAAACACGGGAGATAAGTCATAAGTTTATTAAGCATAAAATCTATCCCGAAGAAAGGCATTATCCGGGAAATGAATGATAATTTAATTCGATGTTTTACTTGCACTTGTATGTCGTTTTTGTTGGAATTTCTCTCTTAGGTTGCAATATTCTTCATACAACAAAAAATAGCGCTGCCGTGAACGATAGATCTTAATGAGTGCGAGATTAAATGTTGCGGCAAGATGAAATCCAGAAGCACTCACGGGTTCAGTTTCCATTTTTAACGAACCCAGCTTAGGTGTTCGCTGCATATCAACACTAAGTACAAAAGGTGTTTGCATTAACCCCGCCCAGCATGTCCATCGCTGGTGAAACTATCTGGCCCATGAACCTTTATTAAGTAAGCAAGGCATTTTTTTAAATCGGTATCATCCTTATTGTACCAACTGACAATTTCCTTGGCATTGTAATCAGCATCTTGCGCAAAACACCCTAAGCTGAGACACCAACAAATAAGGAGGAACGTTTTTCTTAAAAGGTTAAGCATAGAAAAATGTAGTTACACTTCGTTAATGAATAAAAAAGGATAGCAAAATGACTGGCATTCACCTTGAAAAAGTCAGCAGCTGGTTTCTACAGAAGTAGGAAGCAACGAATTGCAAATGCGAACAAAAAATTGAATATTGAAGCAGATCATCAAAGTATTTTTTAAAATACCTGAAAAGGGCCTCGCAATATTAAAGCGATTTTATTGATTACTATTTTAATAGCAACAGCTGCTATAGGGTTAATATAAGTTGACAACTAGGATTAAAGTTTTCAGCGCTTATCTTTATTTTGAAAATAATAAAACCTCCTTTAAAAGATATTGTATTGTGGAACGGTAAACCGTGTAAGGATTCCAAACAACAACTGCTTTAACTATGGATAACAACCAATTTATAAACAAAAAACAGACAAAATTTTTATTCCTTGATGGACTGAGGGGAATAGCTGCAATTTATGTGATGATCGGTCATGCACGATGGCTTCTATGGGAGGGATATCAAAATTTTAACCAGCACCCTGAGAGTTATTCACTTATAAACAAACTACTGATGTATTCTTTATCTGCTTTCAGATGGGGACATGAGTTTGTGTTATTATTCTTCGTATTGTCTGGATTTGTTATTCATAATGGCTACTGCTTAAAGCTTAAGGCAAACCCCCATTCGAAAATAAATTTTGGACAATTCTTTTTTAGAAGAGTAAGGCGTATCTATCCTCCCTTTTTATTAGCCCTCATCCTTACGTTCGCTTTGGACCTTATTGGAAGAATGAATAATTTTTCTATTTATTTTGGTACTACACCCTATCAATCACTAAACGTCAACGTAGGAAATGCTAACTATGAATTAAAAACGTTTCTTGGAAACATTTTATTCCTTTATAAGGACTACGTACCAATTTTTGGAACCAATGGTCCTACATGGTCGTTGAAGTTTGAATGGTGGTTTTATATGCTTTATCCTATTTTTTTAATTTTATCCAGAAAGCACATATACTATTCAACAGCTCTTATTTTTATTCTATTTGTTGCCAGCTTTTATCCATCTTTTTGGCCCAGCCAATTATTGCAGGAAATATTTGGTAGTATGGTTTGCTGGTGGTTAGGAGTATTACTCGCTGAAGTATCTGCAAAAAGACTCCCTATAAAGATGCCCGCTTTTGCAATGATGTCCTTCCTAGTTGTTATACTATTACTCTTTTTGAAAAATAAAGGTGCAACACTACAGGACTTGCAAACGGCTTTTCTTTTCACTTTTATATTAGGCATACTACTTTGGTTAAATGAAAAAGGTGTCAACCTGAAGTTTTTAGAAAAACTTAAACCATTTGGTGATTTTTCTTATACTTTATACATCATACATTTCCCAATATTGACTTTGTTGTCTGGTGTCGTAATGAAACGTTTAAACAATACATTGCCAATACATTTTTATTTCGTTTTTGGAGGTATTGCCATATGCTTGTTTATTGCGTACCTCTTGCATTTTATAGTTGAAGTGCCGTTCACAAAATCCAAACCCAATAATACGGAACAGAACAATTTTTTTATTGCCGGCATTAAAAGATTAATTCTTAGGTAAATGCTGAGGAAATTATTTCAGCTTTTATTATTGTAATCTTTCAAATTCATAACCATCCATGGACGCTGTCTTTGGTTCCCTGAATACAATACAGCAGGGATGTTCATTTTAAGATAGCACCTTGCTCAATACCGCCGTTACACATAAGTACGAGGCAACATCCGCCTGCTATAGCACATCAGCTTAGTACAAACCTCCGGCAAGGCATATCTTTTGAAAGCATCCTCTCATGTCGCAACAATCTTCAACCAATCACCATGATGGCTTTGTGCATGTACGTGGTGCACGGGAGCATAACTTAAAAAACGTAAGCCTTGTTATACCACGAGATGCTTTGGTAGTTTTTACAGGTGTCTCGGGTTCTGGCAAATCATCCCTGGCCTTTGGTACCTTGTATGCCGAGGCGCAACGCCGCTACTTAGAGTCCGTATCGCCGTATGCTCGAAGGTTGTTTCATCAAATGCCAGTGCCGGTGGTAGATAGTATTGATGGCCTCCCTCCTGCCGTAGCCTTGCAACAGCAACGCGGTTCGGGTACTACCCGTTCGTCGGTAGGCTCGGTAACAACGCTAAGTAATTTGCTGCGCATGTTGTATTCAAGGGCGGGTGAATATCCAAAAGGGCAAGACATCATTTATGCCGAAGGATTTTCACCCAACACACCGGAAGGCGCTTGTCCGCAGTGCCATGGACTTGGCCGTGTGTACGAAGTAACAGAAGCAAGCATGGTGCTGGATGATTCGCTTACCATAAGGCAGAAAGCAATTGCAGCATGGCCCACTGCCTGGGGCGGACAAAATCTTCGCGATATATTAATTACCATCGGTTATGATGTAGATACACCCTGGCGTGACCTTCCTAAAAAGGACCGAGATTGGATACTCTTTACCGACGAACAACCACAGGTTCCGGTGTATCCCGGCTTTACACATGAAGAAGTAAAGCGGGCTATCAAAAATGGCCTGGAACCGGGTTATATGGGAACATTCTCTAGTGCTAAACGCCATGTGCTGCACACCTTTGCCAATACTCAAAGTGGGCTAATGAAAAAGCGTGTAGCCAAATATATGCTTAGCAATGAGTGCCCAACCTGCAATGGCAAACGGTTACGGCGTGAATCATTATCCATAAAATTTGCGGATTATGATATTGCAGATATATCACGATTGCCGTTAAAGCGATTGCTCCTCATTTTTCAACCTTATGCCGATGGCACGGCAGATAGCATGAAGCAATACACCAAAGAGCATCACGAAGAAAAAGCGATGGTAGCACAACGCATAGCCGAAGACCTTGTAGCAAGATTGAATGTTTTGCTTGACCTGGGCCTTGGTTATTTATCATTAGAGCGAAGCACCCCTACCCTTTCCCCTGGCGAGTTGCAACGGCTGCGATTGGCTACACAAGTACGCAGCAATTTATTTGGTGTGGTGTATGTGCTTGATGAACCTTCGGCAGGACTGCACCCAGCTGATACCGAAGCTTTGTTGAGAGCATTGGCCAGGTTAAAAGAATCAGGCAATTCTTTATTTGTAGTGGAGCATGAACTGGATGTAATTCGTGCTGCCGACTGGATTGTAGATGTTGGTCCGGCTGCGGGTGAAGGTGGCGGAGAAGTTTTATACAGCGGCCCGCTTGAAGGATTACAAAACGTGCAGGCGTCGCGGACAAGAGAGTATCTCTCAACTCAACACCGTGATGCTGTCACCCTGAGCTTGTCGAAGGGCCCTAACCGTTCTCCCTCAGGTTGGTTGCGTTTAACCGGTGTTACCAGAAATAATTTAGTGAACCTTGATGCCGCATTTCCATTAGGTGTATTAACCAGTGTAACCGGTGTTTCCGGTTCTGGAAAAAGTAGTTTGGTGAGCCAGGTATTAGTTGAGTTAGTGGCTGATCACTTAGGTCATGAGATTCCTGTTGAAGAAGAGGAAAGTGATGCCTTACAAACTGAAGCAGTTGTAACACTAGGCGGCCATATTACAGAAGGCATGGAAAGCATCAAACGCATGGTTCGGGTAGATCAGAAACCTATTGGCCGAACGCCACGAAGTAACCTTGCTACCTACACCGGTTTGTTTGATGTGGTGCGAAAACTTTTTGCTTCTACTAAAATGGCAAAGAGCCGTAATTACGATGCAGGACGATTTTCTTTTAATGTGGGTAAAGGCCGATGCGGCAATTGCGAAGGCGAAGGTTTTGTTATGGTGGAATTATTATTCTTACCAAGTGTATATGCACCCTGCCCTGTTTGCAGTGGCACACGGTACAATGCAAAAACATTAGAAGTTACATACAAGGATAAGAACATTGCGCAGGTATTAGGAATGACCGTTGATGAAGCCTATGATTTTTTTTCTGAGGATGCAGGGGTGAGCCGTGCATTAATGGTATTGCATGAAGTTGGCCTGGGATATTTGCGGTTGGGTCAACCGGCTACGGAACTATCCGGTGGCGAGGCGCAACGCATTAAGCTGGCCACGGAATTACAACGCCTCGGCAAGGGTAATACACTTTATATTTTAGATGAACCTACAACTGGTTTGCATCCATCCGATGTAGAAAAATTAATTACACAATTGAACCGTTTGGTTGATGCGGGTAATACGGTAATTGTAGTGGAGCATGATATGAAAGTTGTGGCTGAAAGCGATTGGGTGATTGACATTGGACCCGGTGCCGGCGAAGAAGGCGGAAAGATTGTGGTTTGTGGTACACCGGGAGAGGTGGTGGGGAATATGGAGAGTAAGACAGCGGTTTATTTAAGAAGAGAGTTGGGTTTATGAATCAGGAGGAAGAATATCTATTGGGCATTTGTTGCGTCGCACTCTTGTGCGGCTGGTAATTCAATTAAGCAATGAAACATTCCTAAAGTAACGTAGGCCGAACATCAACATTAGCAATAAATGACATAATTCATTTAATATAAAAATTGCACTCAATTTCAATGGATAGCTAGAGATATGTACAAGCATTTAGGCGAAGGAGCTAAATAGGCCTACTGGGTCTTATGGAAAGGAAACAAGTATGGCTTTTGGAAAAATGGAGACTTTAGAAAATTGATTCCTTAATAGAACTATCCGCTACTTGTAGTCTTAGACAAATCATAGCATTGCTGGCTTGAGTTTACATCACGGCTTAATTAACCGACTTTTAGTTTCACTAAAACAAGCAAACCAATGTGTAAACTATCTAAGCCTTCAGCCACATCTCCATTTTTCCTATCTTCCTTCAAATAAATGTTATGTTACTCACCACCACTCCCACGATAGAAGGACAGCCTATTCAACAATACATCGGCATTGTAACTTCAGAAGCCATCATAGGTGCCAACATTGTTAAGGATCTTTTTGCAGGCATACGTGATATTGTAGGAGGCCGCAGCGGAACGTACGAAAGAGTGATTGAGGAAGCTCGCATGAATGCCTTGCAGGAACTGGAACAAAAAGCGGTGCTGATGGGAGCCAATGCAGTAGTTGGGATTGACTTGGATTTTGAAACCGTTGGTAGCGGTGGCAGTATGCTGATGGTTGTAGCTACAGGAACGGCCGTAAAAATATAGCAATGCCTGGCATAACACTTCTGGCAAACAATTACCTACTGAACTATATGTTGTAGGTAAAACATTGGTGGCTTACGCCACCAATGTTTCCAGCATATATGCCTTTAGAGCCTTTCTCTCTTCTTCTCTACGGGCCTGTTTCAGGTTTCTTTCCAACTCCTTTTTAAACGTCTTTACGGTACCGGCAGCAAGGCTGCCGGTTTTCTTCAGGTTATTCAATTCTCTTCTACCGTTGGGCGTTGCTAAAAGGTAAATGGCTGCGCCCGCTACGGCTGCGCCAACCAGGATGGAGATAATTAATTTTTTCCGTTTCATAAAAATAGTTTCAACTTTTTGCTCAATATAGGATGCACTGCTTAATCAATAACCCGACACCTGTTAATCGTAAAGGATGGGTAGTGAACCAGCGTTAAACTCCCCAACGATTTCGTACAAAAAATAATCCAACTACAAAGGGGTACCCAGTTGTGTAACAAAAAAATTGGCCGGCGGACTTGCTAACAAGGATTGGTACAAATGCTTCCCGCAGTGTTCCCGATTTTATCAAGTTGTTGACTTCAAACTGTGCGTATCAGGCTCTGGTGGAAACCCTCGTCAAAAAAAGGAGGAAAGTTCACCTTTTGACTGCTGCTTCTCAATAATTATCAAATAAAAAAGCCGCTGACTTTCATCAACGGCTTCAAATATTCTCTCTCATTTATTGCCCACCACGTATAGCCGTTCGCATTCCTTCAAGCTCCTGCAGCTTTTCTTGTTTTTTGGCCAGTTCTTTATTCAGCTTTTCAATCTTCTTCTCTTCGTCCTTTACTTTTTCCTGGGCTTTATCAGATTGCCTGGCTTCCTTATACGCTTTGTCGGCTTTCTTCTTTGCTTTTTTCGCTTCGTCAACGTCAGTGCTTGATGCCTGCTCATTACTTTGATCTACGGCTTTTTGTGCCTGTGACACCTCGTCGGTCGCTTTCGATTGATACCTGGGTACATTGGCCTGGGCCTCTGCTAATTTCGTTTGCAGGTCGGCAATGTCCTTGCTTATCGACGCGAGTTCTTTATTTAGTTTAAAGCTATCCGCAGCCGACTTGTATTTCTGCGAAAATGCAGACAAACTAAAAAAGGTAAAAAGAATAGTGCTTAATAATAACTTTTTTTTCATGACTGATATTTTATGCGCTGGTTATACTACTATACCATTGTGTTTTAATTTATACAACCGTATCACATAAGTTTGACAACTACTGTGCCCGTTTACCGTTATGCCTTTAGCACTCTTGTGCAGAATTACAATTGCTCATGATATTGTTCCAGCCTCCAGGCTGTAGCTCGGTTTTGTAGCTGACTTGTACCGGCAAGGTTCTCAATTATCAAATTGTTGGGTCTGTCATTTGACCTCATTATTCAATTTACTTAGCCTGCCAAACAGCTCCCTGTTTCTTGGCATTTAAACACACGCTGCTACCTCGCGGCTTATATAAAGTCACATAATGCTGGAAGAAGCATTGCAGGAAAGAAGCAAAGGCCGGTGTTAAATCTGCGGCTCCATCGCAGGTGTTCAACTCTACGAACTGCAGCCACAGGCCATCCGCAATGAGCAAACCTGTTACATCCTTTGAAGTAAGTGAACTGCACAAATAGAAAAGAAAGAAGAATTGGAGGGCTCTAATTGGAAAGTGCCAGGCCAAAACATGTAGAGCCAAGTGTCGGCTGTTCAATCTATCGTGGCGCATGCTTAACCGGTTGCGAACCTAAAGTCGGGCTGCAGAGGCGCTTGACCTGATGTACTTAGACAATCATACACCGGCCGGGCAATAGCCAGTGGTGATCATGAAAACGATGGCAAACCGGACCTGCATAAAAAATGCATAAAACGCTGTGCTGAAGAATGGTGATGCGGTTATACTTACTAAATCCCTTTACACGAAGAATTTCAGCGAATGCCCGCCCAGGAACGGTTGTACGCACATCAGGCTTGTGGCCTGCAGCAATTGGTAATTGAGATTAAGTGCAGAGCTGGTGAGGAAGTTGGACATATTGTGGCAGAAGGAACACCTATGGAAAATGTAAAAGAAAAAAAAGAGCCGAACTACACCTTATCTTTCAAGAGTATTAAAAGGTGTATTGGCGATTTAAATTTTTGGAAGATGCAATTAGCCCGATAGGCATTATTGTTGTTTTTGAGTATTTAATTGAGAGAACCTCACCTGTAAAAAACAATTATTCTAAATTCTACTATGTTACATTATACACCCGGCAAAAATGAGCTGGAAAAGAATATGGAAGTGATAGGCGGAATGGAAAGCCTGGCCGCACACGCTGTTGATACTATTTTAGTGGATCCGCAAACCTGCTGGCAACCATCCGACTTCTTACCTGATATGAGTGATGATGGCGGAATTGAGCAAATTTGGGAATTAAGAAAGCGCTCTGCAGGCCTGCCCGGCGAAGTCATTACTTCTCTGGTAGGAAATATGATAACTGAAGAGGCCCTGCCAACATACCAAACTTTTTTTAACCTGATAAAAGGTGTCAACGAAGAAGGCAATGTCGCAAGTGACAAAGGATGGGTACGCTGGTCGAGGTCGTGGACGGCGGAAGAAAACCGACATGGCGATCTGTTGAATAAATACTTGTATCTATCAGGCCGGGCTGATATGAAGCAGGTGGAAATTACTATTCATAACTTGCTGTCAAACGGCTTCGATCCAAGAACAGAAGGCGATCCCTACCAGGCAATGATCTATACTTCTTTCCAGGAACGAGCCACTAAAATTTCTCATGTTAACACAGGTAAGTTAGCAGACAAAAATGGTGATGCTGTTTTATCCCGCATCTGTAAAACCATTGCAGGCGACGAGGCCCGTCATGAAAAAGCATATAAATCATTCATGGCGCATATTTTCGAAATTGACCCGGAAGGCGCTTTATTGGCTTTTGAAAAGATGATGAAAAAGCAAATTGCCATGCCGGCCATTATGATGGACAATGCAGAAACAACCGATAATTTATACACCCGTTTTTCGGCTATAACACAAAAAATGGGCATCTATACCACGTTTGATTATGCAGCAATTATAAAGCACCTTACCGAACTGTGGAAGATTGAAACCCTCACCGGGCTTAGCGGCTATGCTGCAAAAGCGCAGGAATATTTAAGCACTCTGGCAGAGCGTTATCACCGGATTGCTGAACGAATGAAAGAACCTGAAACGGTGAAGTTGGCGTGGTTGGTATCTTAGATATAGAACTAACCTTGCTTTTAAAAGCCTGTCTTGACCTCCTTTAATATTATAGGATTGAATTAGTATTACCTCGATGTCGGGAGGGCATGGCAGGTTTCGTTGATGTGCATTCTCCTAAGTCGCTGTAAATAATACAACCGCTTTCCTACGTTAATCACGAAGCAAAATTCCTTTCTTTTATTATATTAATGCTTTAACTAAAACTCAGGGTTTTCTGCTTTGCAAAGTGCTGAATCGCGATTCCTCAAGCCTCGCTTTAGGTTGGTTAAGCTATACATTTAACACGGCAAAAGTTGCCCAGTCCTTAATAATAAAATATGAAAAAAACGACTTGCCTGCTCTTCATTTTATTTGTTACAAAAGCATGCTTTTCACAAACACCCGACATTGCTATTATTCCTGAACCGGTTTCAATGACTAAAGGCCACGGCCTGTTTTCATTACCATCAGCCATTGTTATAGAAGCGCCGGGCACACCTGAGTTAAAAATTGTTACCGACTTTTTAACGGCCCGGTTGTCTATACCCACCGGCAATAATGTACGTGTAAGTCAAACTGCGCCTGCTGCCACTATCCGGCTGCAATTGAATAAAGAAGTGAATAAAACAATTGGCCGGGAAGGTTACCAGCTAAGCGTTTCAGCCAATGGTATTGTATTAAAAGCTAACCAGCCTTCAGGGCTGTTTTATGGTGCACAAACCCTTGTGCAATTGTTTCCTGCGGAGATTGAAAGTGCAGAAAAAGTGCAGGGCATACGATGGTCGGCGCCATTAGTTGAGATAACCGACTATCCACGTTTTGAATGGAGAGGATTAATGTTTGATGTTGCACGTCATTTTTTTACAAAAGCGGAAGTAAAAAAATATATTGATAATATGGTGCGCTATAAGTATAATCTTCTGCACTTGGGCCTAACCAACGATGAAGGTTGGCGCATTCAGATTAAAAGCTTGCCCCGCCTAACCGAAGTAGGTGCATGGAATGTAAAAAAGGAAGGCTACTTCGGGACCTTTTCACCACCATTGCCCAATGAGCCACGCAACTACGGTGGCTTTTATACACAAGAAGATATTAAAGAACTGGTGCAATACGCCAGGGAAAGGTTTGTCAATATTTTGCCTGAGATAAACATGCCGGGACATAGCTTGGCAACCATTGTTTCATATCCCGAGCTTTCCTGTACCGAAGGCGCTGATAAATATGTTGTGCGTTCCGGTGAACAAATCATGGACTGGAGCAAAGGTGCACCACCAATAGCTTTGGTGGATAATACTCTTTGCCCCGCCAATGAAAAAGTATATGAATTTGCCGACAAGGTGCTAACGGAAGTAGCACAGCTTTTTCCTTTTGAATACATACACGTTGGTGGAGATGAGGCACCACATAATTACTGGAAAAAGAACGATCAGGTCAAGGCGCTCATGAAAAAAGAAGGATTAAAAAGCATGGTGCAGGTACAGGGTTATTTTGAAAAGCGGTTACAAAAAATTGTACTGTCAAAAGGCAAAAAATTAATAGGTTGGGATGAAATTATGGAAGGTGGCCTTGCGCCCGGTGCAGCCGTTATGAGCTGGCGAGGTATGAAAGGCGGCATAGAAGCGGCCCGTATGGGGCATGATGTAGTTATGAGTCCGACTACCTATTCGTATATAGATTATATGCAGGCCGATCCTGTTGTGGAAACCCGGATTTATGCAAGCTTACGATTAAATAAAGCCTACGAATTTGATCCGCAGCCGGATAGCGTTGTCACCACTCGTATTAAAGGCGGGCAAGCTAATCTATGGACGGAGCAGGTTTATAACATTCGCCAGGCGGAGTATATGACCTGGCCAAGGGGAATGGCGATTGCCGAATCGGTATGGTCGCCAAAAAAGAAGAAGAACTGGAATAATTTTTTTGCAAAAACAGAACAGCATTTCAACCGGCTTGATGCAGCGGAGGTTAAATATGCAACAAGTGCCTACGACCCTATTTTCGCCGTAACAAAAACAGGCGATAGTACAGTGAACGTTGCACTAAGCACGGAAGTGGAAGGCCTTGATATTTACTACAGTTTTGATAATTCTTACCCCGATCGTTTCTACCCAAAATACACTGGGCCACTTACACCACCTAAGGATGCGGTGATGTTGAAAGTAGTAACCTACAAAGGGAAAAAACAAGTGGTGCGGTACAACTGGATGCCGATAGAAGAATTAAAGAAACGAGCGGGTATACTGAAACGATAGTTTATTGGACGGATAAGGTAATCGGCTGCGTATGATATGATCTTACAGGCCTTCCGTGTACGCGGCCGGGTATCCAATGGGGGGATCGTTTTATAACATCGGCAACCATCTCCTCAAGGCCGTAACCAAAACGGGTTAATGGCGTCACGTTGGTAATTGATCCATCTCTATCTACCATAAACCTAATCATTACCGTGTAGGTGCCCTTTGGCAAACCACTTTTTACTAAACCATCCGGCTTAATATTTCTTTCTAAGAAACGCCTGTATTCAAACTTATCCAACTCCGCTTCTTTTTCAGGACACAGTTCTGCATCAAGCGGTACCCCTGCCTCATCGAAACAAGCGTAGCTGATCAGTTTTCCATCTCTGTAATCATCAGTCGCCATTAGCGTTCCGTTACGATGATAATGCTTCCAGCGGCCCTTTTTTAGCGAGTCGGAAACCCAGAACCCGGCAACTGAAAGTGCGCCATCATCCCACCATCTAACTTCCACCCCATTACCAGCGCTGTCAAACTCCAATGAGTCGGCGAGCATTCCGTTTGCATGCCATTGCAGGCGCACACCTCTCAGCCTTCCGGCCTTATAATTTGACGAGTCTTTTAGCCTTCCCTCCTCATCGTACTCGAGCCAAACCCCTTCCTTTTTGCCATCTACATACAAGCCTGTGGATTTTGGATATTTAGTTGAATGATACCATGAAACAATACCATGCGGAAGCTTACAAGCTTCATCTTTATACCAACCTTCCATCGCCATACTTTTTTGTGTCATATACCATGCCTGCCGATGCCAGCCCGTATCTTTTTTTCCGGTAACAACATAATAAAAAGGTGGAAAGGTAGTAGGCTCAAAAGAATAATCGAAGCCTTCCTCCCGTTTCTGGGCCATTAACGCAAAGGCCTGTAAAATAATAAGGACACTAAATAATACTCTTCTCATATCGTTTTTATTAGTCCCATAAGAAATGGTTGGCTTTATAAAAAGCCTTTTCTTTTTAGTGATAAGAGTAATACATTTAAACCAATAAAGCGACTGATTAATAAAGTTCGCCATCGAAATTAAAATTCAAATGGTTCAATTCATTTTAAATAATCAAACGGTTACTGCCACACAAGCGAAGGGCAGTACTATATTGGATTACATCCGTTACTATATGCGGCTGATGGGAACAAAGATAGGCTGTCGCGAAGGCGATTGCGGCGCCTGTACTATACTGGTAGGAAGTCTTGAGGCTGATAAACTCGTTTATCGCTCCATGACCTCCTGCCTCATGCCATTAGGCAATGCACAAGGCAAACATATTGTAACGGTGGAAGGCATTAATATGCAAAACATTTCACCGGTGCAGCAATCTATAATTGATACCAACGGTACGCAATGCGGTTTTTGCACACCTGGATTTGTGGTGTCACTTACGGGATTTATTCTTGGTAACAAAAGCACAACTTATGAACAAGCGGTTGCCGCTATTGACGGAAACATTTGCCGGTGTACCGGTTATAAGTCTATTGAACGCTCTGCAAAAATTATAGCCGGTTCTATAGCACAAAAGCCTGAAAGCGGAACAACGGATTGGCTGGTTATAAATGGTTTCCTTCCTGCTTATTTTCTTAACATAGAAAACCGGTTAAGAGAGTTACAAATAACAAATACATTGAGTCCGTTAGAAAACGATACAGGTAAAACAAAAACAATAGTAGCTGGCGGAACTGATATAGTTGTACAAAGACCACAGATGGTAAAGCATTCCAATGTTGAATTATTATTCGACACCAGGATATTGAGGGGAATTAAAGAAGAAGAAGGTCAGTGCATTGTCGGCGGTGGTGTAACAGTTACAGAGTTCTTTGAATCGCCATTGATCCAACGAATTTTTCCCGCCCTGGCAAAACATATCAAACTGGTTTCTTCCACACCTATACGCAATATGGCAACGATGGCTGGTAACATTGTAAATGCATCGCCGATTGGTGATATGACGGTTTTCTTTTTGGCGTTAGATGCCAGCGTTGTTTTAGCAAGGGATAGCCAGCAGCGAACAGTAAAGTTGAAGAACTTTTATAAAGGCTATAAACAAACAGACAAAGAAGCAGAAGAAATCATCATAGAAATTTTATTTGATATTCCATCAGAACAAACCTTGTTCAATTTTGAGAAAGTATCTAAGCGAACCAATCTTGATATCGCCAGTGTGAATTCGGCATGTCAATTACAAATGGCTTTTGATACGATTGAAACAATTCATTTATCAGCCGGCGGCGTGGCACCGTTTCCTAAATATCTATCAAATACATGCGCCTACCTGCAAGGCAAAAAATTGGAGACACAAACATTGGAAGAAGCATTAAAAATTGTCAACGCAGAAATAGCTCCCATCAGCGATGCAAGAGGAAGCAAAGAGTACAAACAATTGCTGTTACGCCAATTGGTGATCGCTCATTTTTTACAGTTCTTCGGTCCAACTGAAGCCATTAAAAAATTCCTGTTTCAATGATCGCCGAACAAATAAATACCGTCAATACAATTCCCAACATAGATGCTGCAGGTCATGTTACAGGCCGTTCTATTTATGTAGATGATATCCCGGTGATGCACGGAACGCTGGTTGCAAAAATTATTGATTCGAAACTTGGGCACGGCATCATAAAAAAAATAGATTATTCAAAGGCGGAAATGCTCGAAGGCATAGTGCGTATTTTTTCTGCAAAGGATATTCCCGGACAAAATGAGATCGGTGGCATCATTGCAGATGAACCTTTGCTGGCAGAATACAAAGTGCTTTTCCAGGGACAACCTATTTTGCTGATTGTTGCCGAAACAGAAGACGCTGCTGAGGAAGCCATCAAAAATATTATTATTGAAATAGAACCGTTACCTGTTGTTATCGATCCGAGAGAAGCGTTTAGACAAGGCCAACTATTATGTAAATCAAGAACCTTTCAAAAAGGTAATATTGCCACTGCCTTTACTACCTGTAAATACATTTTTGAAGGCACCGCAGAAACGGGTGGACAAGAACATCTCTACTTAGAAACACAAGGCGCTTATGCCTATCCCGTTGAAGGCGATAGCCTGCGGCTTTTTTCTTCTACCCAGGGCTTGCGGCACGTACAGGAAACGGTTGCGCATGTTTTAGGTATTGGTATGAATAAAATTGAAGTGGATGTAACTCGTCTTGGTGGCGGCTTTGGCGGCAAGGAAGACCAGGCCGCAATGTGGGCCTGCATGGCAAGTCTAGCCGCATGGACTTTAAAGCGTCCTGTAAAATGTATTCCACACCGCATGGAAGATATGCGCATGACAGGGAAGCGAAATCCTTACAAAAGCGATTATAAGATCGGTTTGGATGAGAATTATAAGATCATTGCTTACGAAGCAACCTATTATCAAAATGGAGGTGCTTCGGCAGATCTTTCTCCCGCTATTTTAGAACGGACGCTTTTTCATGGCACAAATAGTTATGATATTCCAAATGTGCAGTTAACGGCACATTCATGCAAAACAAACCTGCCGCCAAATACGGCTTTTCGGGGCTTTGGCGGACCGCAGGGAATGTTTGTTATTGAGGCTGCAATAGATCATGCGGCGAAGGAAGCAGGTGTAGAAACAACGCTTATTCAAAGGGCAAATTTGATGGTTAATGGAACGGAGTTTCCATATGGACAAATTGTTGCTGACAGTGAAGCCAAACATTGTTGGGATGAAGTTGTTCAGCTCCATAATTTAGATAACATCAAACAACAAATAGAAACTTTCAACAAAGAAAACCTGTTGATAAAAAAAGGCTTTTCATTAATGCCGGTTTGCTTTGGCATTTCTTTCACCAATACAATGATGAACCAGGCAAGGGCTTTGGTGCACGTATATTGGGATGGAACGGTTAGCGTAAGCACAGGCGCTGTTGAAATGGGACAAGGCATCAATACAAAAATGCTGCAGGTAACAGCTAAAACCTTTGGCATTTCTACAAAAAAAATAAAGCTGGAAACTACAAATACAACCCGCGTTGCTAATACCTCTCCTTCTGCTGCCAGCGCCACTTCCGACTTGAATGGAAAGGCTTTGCTTAACGCCTGCAATCAAATCATGGAACGACTGAAAGAAGTGGTAAGGACAATTTTTAATGAAGCAGAAGAATCGATTGTAAACATCATTGATGAACAGGTTTTTATTAATGGCGTTCAGAAGGATTTAAGTTGGAATGAGGTAGTGAAGCAGGCATTTTTTAAGCGGGTAAACTTGAGTGCCAAAGGCCATTACGCCACACCGGTTATCAACTTCGATAAGACAATTGAGAAGGGACATCCTTTTGCCTATCATGTGTATGGGACGGCGATTACCGTTGTAACGGTAGACTGCGTTCGTGGCACGTATGAAATAGATGCTGTGCATGCGGTGCATGATTTTGGTACAACCATCAACCGTAATATAGACTTAGGACAAATTGAAGGCGGCCTTGTGCAAGGAATAGGATGGATGACGATGGAAGAGGTAGTTTACAATGGTGCCGGTAAGTTGCTTTCCAATGCACTCTCCACTTATAAGATACCCGACATCTATTCTGTACCGAAAGAAGTAAATATTCATTTTCTGAAAACGGAAGGTTCTGACCTGGCTATTTTTAAATCAAAAGCAGTTGGTGAACCACCATTGATGTATGGCATCGGTGCTTTCTTCGCTATACGCAATGCTATCCTTGCTTTTAACCCAGCCGCAATAATTCCCTATACAGCTCCCATCACACCCGAGAAAGTTTTAATGGCTTTATACAGTAAAAGGTCATGAATACAAAAGCAATTTATAGTAAGCGATGCTGGCTTGAAGGCCGGTTACAGGAAGCCACTATCTTCTTTGAGGATGGCTTGATTACCGAAATAAAAAAAGGTGCGATTGAACAAGTAGAGGAAATCTATAATGCAAACAATTTAGTTGTTATGCCCGGTGTAATTGATGCGCATGTACATGTGAACGAGCCGGGACGAACTGATTGGGAAGGCTTTGATACAGCGACAAAAGCGGCGGCGGCTGGAGGAATAACTACAATGGTAGATATGCCATTGAACGCAAGTCCTGTCACCACTTCGCTTGATGCTTTCAAAAAAAAATTAGCAGCAACAGGAAACAAGCTGCATGTAAACTGTGGTTTTTATGGTGGATTAATTCCTGGTAATTATAATGATTTGGCAGGATTGATTGCCGGTGGCGTATCAGGCATTAAAGCTTTTCTTACACACTCTGGTATTGATGAATTTCCAAATGTAACAGAAGATGATTTGAATGAAGCAATGCCGCTTTTGGCAAAAAATAATCTTCCCATATTAGTGCATTGTGAGTTAAGTGATGAAGATCATAGTGAAGACCTTGCGAACCATCCAACCAGCTATAAAAGCTATCTGGCAAGTCGTCCTAAATCATGGGAAAATGATGCCGTGAAAATGATGATAGCCCTCTGCCGCAAGCATCACTGCGCTGTACATATTGTTCATGTTTCATCAGCAGAAACATTACATATAATTGAAGAAGCTAAAGCAGAAGGCTTGCCCGTTACAGCTGAAACTTGTCCGCATTATATTTTCTTTTCTGCAGAAGAAATTCCCGATGAGCAAACCATTTATAAATGTGCGCCGCCTATCAGGCAAAAAGCAAACAACGAACTATTAAAGCTGGCTTTAAAAAATGGAACGCTTGATTTTATTGCTACCGACCACTCCCCTGCCCCATCCGAATTGAAAGAAATTGGGACAGGGGATTTTCAAAAAGCATGGGGTGGCATTGCAGGATTGCAGTTCCTGCTTCCGGCTGGTTGGACGGCAATGAAAGAAGTTATTTCATTAGAAGAATTGATTCCTTTAATGACTGAGGCTCCAGCAAGATTTTTAAAAATTGATGATCGAAAAGGTTTTCTAAACCTTGGCTACGATGCTGACATTACGATCTGGTCGCCGGAAGAAAATTTTATTGTGAAAGATTCAGCTATATTCCATCGTCACAAAATAACTCCCTATTTTAACCGGCAGCTTTGGGGCATTGTTCATCAAACTTATGTGAATGGAGAACTGGTCTTTAGCGATGGACAAATCAAACAAAAAAATAAAGGAAGATGGCTTTTGAGAAAGTAACAGAGATCATAAAAGATGCACCGGAATTTACACAACTTACCGACCTGGCTGCCGAACGATTAGGTGGTAAAGTAGTGCATGCTACAGATGATTTTTTTGCCGACAAAGAAAACTTGATCAAAGCTGGAAGAGGCATTTTCATTGCCGATAAATATACAGATCGTGGAAAGTGGATGGATGGATGGGAAAGCCGTCGCAAACGAACACCAGGTCACGATTGGTGCGTAGTGCAATTAGCCACCACAGGCATTATTAAAGGTTTCGATATTGATACAAATTTCTTTTTAGGTAATCATCCGCCACAGGCATCTATTGAAGGAGCCATGATAGAAGATGATGCAACCACCACCGACTGGGATAGTATTAATTGGCAGGAAATCTTATCTATGTCACCACTTGATCCGGGCAGTCAGAACTTTTATGAATGTAAAACGGCGCACCCCTTCACACATATTCGGTTGCATATTTATCCTGATGGAGGCGTGGCAAGATTGAAGGTTTATGGAGAAGTTGTAAAAGATTGGAAGGCGATTGATACAAGCGAAGAATTTGATTTAGCTGCTGCCATCAACGGTGGCAAAGCCATTGCCTGCAACAATATGTTTTTTAGTTCCATGAGTAATTTAATTATGCCTGGACGTGGTGTGAATATGGGTGATGGCTGGGAAACAAAACGGAACCGGACTCCGGGAAATAAAGATTGGGTAATTCTAAAATTGGCAACACAAGGAACCATCGAACGCATTGTTGTTGACACCTGCCATTTCAAAGGAAATTACCCCGACAGTTGTTCTATTGAAGGTTGTTTCAGTAATGACGATGAAGCCGTATTATCAAATAAAAGTGATTGGCAAACTATTTTACCGCAACAAAAACTAAGCGCTGATCATGAACATGAATTCATAAAAGAGATCACTAACCATTCGATTTTTTCTCATGTGCGGTTAACCATTTATCCGGATGGCGGCGTAAGCCGTTTACGCCTCTTTGGAAAAGTAAAGCACTAACTGAATGCTGAGTACCGCCATCTATATTATACTTGCCCTCATCCTGTTTATGCTGCTGCGGCTGACGTATATTTTTCCTTCACTGGCGAAGCAACATGCCGGTGAAAATAAAGAGGAGGAACATCAACAAAAATTCACTCTTTTCGAAGGCTTTATTTATGCGGCTGTTGTATTAGTGATAGTAGCCTTGATTGCGCACACCTACTTGGTTGTAAAAGGCACGCCATGGGAAGGTCACCTAATGGAATGGATGAACATCGTAGTACGCCTGATGCACATCACATTCGGTATTGCATGGATCGGTGCTTCCTTCTATTTTGTTTTTTTAGAGAATGCGCTGAACAGAACCAAAGATGTGCGGGATGAATTGGCGGGAAATCTGTGGGCCGTGCATGGCGGCGGGTTTTATTATCTGGAAAAATATAAGGTCGCACCAAAAACGATTCCTAAAGAGTTGCATTGGTTTAAGTACGAGGCCTATTTCACCTGGTTGTCTGGTTTCAGTTTATTGTTTGTGGTTTATTATTTTAATGCCAAAGCTTTTTTGATTGATGATAACGTGATGAAGCTAAGTCCTGTTGCAGCCATCAGCATTGGTGTAGGTTCTTTCATTGCTGCATGGATCATTTATCATTTTTTATGTAAAACGGCACTGATTAAGAAAGGTATTTGGTTTACGGTCATAGGGTTTTTAATCGCTGTTGCATTTGCCTGGTTTTATTGTCATGTGTTTAGTGCCCGTGCCGCTTATATTCATTTTGGAGCGATGCTTGGAACGCTGATGGTTGGCAATGTTTTCTTTATTATTATCCCCTCCCAAAAAGCAATGGTGAAGGCAGCTAAGGAAGGCAAGCTTCTTGATCCTGCCCTTGGCAAATTTGCCGGCTTGCGGTCTTTACATAACAATTATTTTACGCTGCCTGTTTTGTTTGTGATGATCAGCAATCACTTTCCAAGCACCTTCGGATTTTCGAATCCATGGTTGATCTTAACGATCATTACTTTGGGAACTGCCGGTGTAAAACATTACCTGAATCTAAAAGAGAAAGGACAGTTGAATGTTTGGGTGTTACCTGTTTCTGTGATTATTTTGTTAGGTGCTGCTTTTATATCGGCACCCAAAAAAAATACTACAGTCTGCAAAGAAAATATTACCATGACCGAAGTATATAGCATTGTTCAAAAACGATGTATTACTTGTCATTCAGCTAAGCCAACCGATGATGTATTCATAGCACCGCCAAATGGTGTAGTTTACGATACCCCGCAGGATATGATAAAATTGAAAGACAAGATCATTCAGCGGGTGGTTGTAACGAAGACGATGCCGTTGAATAATAAAACGGGTATGACGGAAGAAGAACGGAATATGATCCGTTGCTGGATTGAACAAGGAGCAAGTGAAAAGTAATGATGAATGATAATTTTTGAATGTTGAATTAACATGCACCTAGAAAGATTAAATGGCTTAAGATATGAACACCAAAAAGAAGCTCTTACAAATTGCTGTGGGTCATCTCAATGGGTGAATGAAATGTTGAAAGCTTTTCCTTTCGGCTCCGAAAATGAATTGCTGAAGAAGGGTGAAGAGGTTTGGATCCAGCAGTGTAATGAAAAGGATTGGCTGGAGGCTTTTACGCATCATCCAAAAATTGGCGACATGAAAAACCTGGAGGAAAAGTTCGCTTCAACAAAAGCCTGGGCAAGCTCGGAGCAAGCAAGTGTTAGAGAAGCAGATAAAGAAGTTATTGCTGCATTGGCAAAGGGAAATGAAGAATATGAAAAGAAGTTTGGTTTTATTTTTATTGTTTGCGCCACGGGTAAGTCGGCTGACGAAATGTTGCAACTGCTCAATGAACGTTTGCCAAATGATTATGAAAAAGAACTTAAGATCGGTATGCAGGAGCAAGCTAAGATCACTCAATTAAGATTGCAAAAATTATTGTTATCATGAAACTAACGACGCACGTT
>JAQBNG010000008.1 GCA_028288675.1 Flavisolibacter sp.
CAATGGCCTAAAGAAAGGAGATGAAGTAAAGCTAAAGGGAAAGTCAATATTTCAATTTTTGGGAGACAAGATTATTCGCTTGACAGACATCAGTTAAATCGGTATCAACATACCAGTAGATTTAATTTTTGCAAAGTGAAGTCTCTATTCAGCTCCAAAAATTCATAGCACATAATCATGCTGCGGGAAATTTAAATTACCTAAGCTGCAGGGTATTGCTCCTCGCTGATATCCCGGAGTACCTCATGCCCAGGACTATTGCGAGTTCGAACCAATGGCCTACAGCGTGGAAGGCAGTTGTAAAATATAACTATTTATAAGTAGTTGATTAGATATATATGTGCACAAATGATTTCAATTCTTCAAGTAGCAGGTTCGACCTTTTCTTTAACTACCAGCTTTCCTGGAATCAAACTAATACGTATTACTTCGCTGTTGAAGCTGGCACCTAAAAGAAACTTTCCTAAATGATTTAATAAGGCTGTGCTGGAAATAATGCAAGTCAAAGTAAAGAATTACATAAGCGCTGAAACAGTGGAGAAAGCGTTTAACCTACAGTATCAGCCTGCTGCATTTAGTCATTAGAGCTGCAGGAAAAAGCAGATCCATAATAATGGAGTGAACTATCAACAGCCGTACCACATACGCGATAATTTCTCTTGGGTATCTTAAATGCTATTATTGCCGGATGCAGACAATGTATCACCTGACATGGAGTTAGCAGATAACATGGGCTTTCTCTTTTCCGTCAAATAAAATACACAAATGATGATCCACCCTATCCAAAAAAGATAGCCCCCCAAATGAAACCTTTCACCCAGCCAGCGGTGTGCTACGTTATGGCGAAAATCCTGGTAAGTAAAATATAAACCAATGAATGCGGCACAGATAGCTCCAATCTGTATCAAATTAGAAGCCCTGGGCGACAATTTTCGCTGTACCAATCCTTGCAAAAAAAACAGGAGTATCCAAACAATAAATAGCAGCAAACCTGCCTGCCACCATACTTTTAAAAACTTGTACTGCTTATAAAACACACTGATGCCCACCCTGCCTGCCAGTGACGCTTTAGACAACAAATAACCCCCGATACCGGAGAGCAACAATAAAAAAAGTACCAGAAAAGACTTGCGTTTCATTTCTTGATTATTATTATAAGGCGGTCAAAGTACAAAATTGCCGGCGAAATAAAGTCAAGTCACTTGATCAATACATTCTATTTCATAAGGTAAAACAATTCGAGGTTATTTGGGAAAGTAGCAGTTAAGAAACGACTCATTTTCTGCAATGCTTTTATTCTCTTTATTACCGGTGTACTCTTTAAGTCCAAATGTTGGGTTTTCAAAAACATCAGTGACAACATTTAGAAGGTGCATCTTTGATGCATTGCAGGTTCCCTGTCTATGCTTCCTTCGGCATAAATGGAGAGAAAGTGTTTATTTATTAAGTACTCATTAAACCGCCTGATATATTTAAAGGAGTGGTAGTATGATTGTAAACAGCAAAAGACTAGAAATACCCAGATGAAAGACCTAAAAGTCAAATCGTAAGTACATATCAATCATTGGCAATAAGTATGCTTATAGGATACCCAATGGCAATTCATCTCTATTAATCCATCTACCTGGAGTTATAGGTCATTCTTACGAACAAAAATTTCTGCCTTCCACATTCAGCAATAGCTTTCAATTTCAAGGCACAGATAAGGTGGTATATTTTTAGTATGGTAGCAATATATTTATGTTGCAGAGGTTCGCATTATAATAAGAATGCAGAGACTGTGTACTATCTAAGTGATCTTTCATGAAGCTGTTAATAAAAAATATGGTCAGCCTCCGGTGTAAAATGATCGTGAAGTCTGAGTTGGAGAAACTTGGACTGCATTTTACCATTGTTGAATTAGGCGAAGTGGAGATCAGGGAGAAGCTTTCAGCAAAGAAGCAAATCGAACTAAAGGCTGCTATGATCAGGTACGGCCTGGAAGTGATGGAAGATAAAAAAAGCATGCTGATTGAAAAAGTAAAGAACATCATTGTTGAAATGATCCATTACACCGATGAACCGCCGACAGTAAATTTCTCGGATTTCCTGAGCGAAAAACTTGAGTATGACTATAACTATCTTTCCAACCTCTTTTCAGAAGTTAAGGGCACCACCATAGAGCACTACATTATTTCCCATAAAATTGAACGGGCAAAAGAACTACTTATATATAACGAACTTACCCTGACTGAAATAGCCTATAAACTTCACTACAGCAGTGTAGCACACCTCTCCAACCAGTTTAAAAAAATTACGGGACTCACACCATCTTTCTTTAAAAACATGAAACACAAGCGCCTGATTGCACACGAAAATTTGTGAGCAGTTACCCGCTTCTAAACTTTTACAAACAGTAAATGATGTAACGTAATACCAAAGTTGTGTAAGGGGTTATAATTGCAGCACGGCAGTTCAAAATGATCTCAACCGCTATCAAAAGTGGCTACGAAGACTAGATGGTGGAAGTGGATGACCATTCTACACAGTTTTCCTTACGGCAAATTATTCTTATGTAATAAAGCGTCTCCCAAGGATTACGGCAGAAAGAAGTTGGCAAATAGCAGTTTGGAATATTATTAAACTAACCCCACCAAGTGAGTAGGCCCGCTTATTGGTATATAACAGTATGGCAGTCCCAATCGCTTTATTAAAGAATGTAACCCTCTCGTTTAATTCAATGGCTGATCTATCAGCATTTAAAAAAGAATGTGCCTGTGGTGATTTTTACGTTGACAGAGATTCTCTTACCTTGATTGGATCGTTTACGACGGAACAACTAAAAATTGCTACCGGTAAATACCTTGCTTTATACTATACCAATAATGATGGAGACTAACTTGAATTGGTGGAACTATGTAGCAGACACGAACTCCCGTTAGTCTTTTCTTCACTCATTATTTCCCACATCTATATAAAACACCACTAGAGTTTCCTGTACTTGCAGACTAAAATAACCCTTGAATGTTGTTTGGTAAATAAGTATGATATTGGTGCTTAATAGCTTAAAAATTATTCAAAGCGAATGAAACAGAGTTTACAATTATGCGAAAGTTTAATAAAAAAGGTGAGGTTGATAAAGAATAGATTAAGAGCCTCTCGGTAGTGTGACAAACAAAGCTTTACTTTCAAATAGTGTTGTATCTCTATCGTACAATAAGGAGTTTACCTTCGCAAAACAATTTGCTGCACACATTCATTACAAACTAATTTCAATATGGACGATCAGGAAATGGACAAGTTGTTATCTGACGAGAATGGACATCTTGATAAATTACATCAAATAGTAAAGGATACTATTAAAGCAGAGGAATTAATTATTTACAATCTTTTAAATCCCCCATTGGAAACGCTGACAAATGGTCAAAAATTAGCAGATAAAGTCGCACGGTTTGGAGGCAGTTGGCGGTTTATAATTCTCTTCGGCATTGTGTTAAGTCTCTGGATCACTTTTAATGTGGTAGCAATGGGCCATTATAAATTTGACCCCTACCCTTTTATCCTGATGAACCTGATACTTTCCTGTATTGCGGCGTTACAGGCCCCGGTGATTATGATGAGCCAAAACCGCCAGGAAGAGAAAGACAGAATGGGGAGTGAAAATGACTACCTGATTAACCTTAAAGCGGAAATGCAAATTCGCAGCTTACATCAAAAGATGGATTTGTTGCTGGAAGAACAGATAAAAACACTTTTTGACACGCAGGAAAAGCAATTCACATTATTAAAGGAGATTAATGTAAAGCTGGATAACATGAATCTTAAATAATAAAATTGCAAGTCAACTTATTGTAAGGTGATAGATTTATCTGTCAAAGAGTTTTCAAGTATGCGGTAAAATTGAATATCAAGAACACAGACTTCGTAAAAAGCCTGGCGGGTTCGATTGAGGCTGCTATAAAACTTCACGTCCGTTAATGTTGGTTGTGTTTACCAAACACACCGCACGTTGTGCCAAAAATATTTCTGCTGACTACTCTTTTCATAGTAAAATACCACTGTTTATTTTTAATAAATCAGATCGACCTTTGTAATCGTAATTCGGCAAAATTTTTCTCGCCTAAAGAAATAAATATGAGCAGGTATCACTAAAGTTCATTTCTGAGAATAATTGCTACTAAAAATGATGTAATACAAAACTTCTTTTTCACTAATAATTAGTAATGGAACAAATTCGGAACGACTTTACTTTTCATGCGACAACAATAGAAGAAGCCACAGCATTACTAAATAGTGATACTGAACAAGGTTTAACAATTGATGACGCGAAACAAAGGCTGGAGCATTTTGGCTCCAACGCTATAGATGAAGCCAAAGCAATCAGTCCCTTTAAGATATTAATTAACCAGTTTAAAAGCCCCATTGTTTTTCTGCTGTTGTTTGCGGCAGGCATGTCTTTTTGGTTTAAAGAATGGCTGGATGGCATTGCTATTTTACTAGTCCTTGTCATTAATGCAGCTATTGGTTTTTACATGGAGTTCACAGCGCACAAATCAGTGAAGGCATTAAAGAAACTCTCATCCATACCTGCAAAGGTTCTCCGGAGCGGGAAGCTCCATGAAATCAATTCAGAAGAAATAGTTCCTGGTGACATTGTGTATACTGAAGCCGGTGATATGATACCCGCCGATGGTATTATCATACGCTCCACCCAGCTATTGATTGACGAGTCAGCTCTTACCGGGGAGTCAGTCCCGGTGGAGAAAAAAAATGCTGTTCTTCCTGAGGAAACCATTCTTGGTGACCGCACCAACATGGCATTTAAAGCAACTAATGTTTCCAAAGGCAATGCTCATATATTGGTGGGGGTAACAGGTATGAAAACCGAATTGGGTAAGATCGCTAATCTCGTTCATTCATCTAAGCAGGCTGCAACTCCATTAGAAAAGAAGCTGGAGGAGTTTAGCAAGCGGCTGATCTTTATAACCATTGGCATAGTGGTTCTCATTTTCATCATAGGGTTAATAAACGGGGAGCCAATTATTGCAATGCTTCAAACTTCCATTGCGCTTGCCGTGGCTGCCATTCCTGAAGGACTACCTATTGTGGCTACGATGACGCTAGCGCAGGGGATGCTGAAAATGGCACGTTATAATGTAATTGTCAAAAAGCTTTCTGCTGTTGAAACATTAGGCGGCACAAACGTAATATGCACCGATAAAACCGGTACCCTTACCCAAAATAAAATGGAGGTGGTATTTGTTGAAACGCCTTCCGGCACATGGAAAAAAGAGGTTGATTTTAATGGTAGTAAGGAGCAATTGGACCTGATCTCCAAAGGCGCTGTTTTGTGTAATACAGCCGATATACGAACATCAGGAAAGGAAGTAAAAGAAATAGGTGATCCTTTGGAAATAGCCTTACTCAAGTTTGCAAAAGATAAGGGCGAAGACATTGATAAAGTACGTAAAGACTTCTTAAAAAAAGATGAAGAGCCTTTCTCCAGTGAAACAAAGATCATGTCTACACTACATGAACACGATGGTAAATTTTATGTGTTTGCAAAAGGTGCCGCCGAAGAACTCCTGTTAAAGTGTACGGAGGTTTTTGAAGATACTCTTGTGGCTATGGACGCTACAAAAAAAGAACAATGGATAGCTTCCGCTGAAAGATTTGCCGCTTCCGGTCATCGAATGATTGCTATGGCATACCGGAAGACAGATAGTACACCCCCTTCATTGGTAGAAGAGCTGGTGTTTCTTGGGTTGGTAGGCATGATCGACCCGCCGCGACCAGAAGTTCAAGCCGCTATCAACGATTGTAAAACCGCAGGTATTAAAGTGGTTATGATAACCGGCGACCACCCGTCTACAGCACATTTTATAGGCACTCAATTGGGTATATCAACAAAAGAAGAAATACCCGTGATTGGAAAGGATATGAAAGAATTTGAGGAGTTGGGTGAAGAAGAAAAACAGCATTGGATCAATACTTCCGTTTTTGCCCGTGTCAATCCAAAGCACAAGCTTGACCTGGTAAAAGTTTTCCAGGAAAAAGGTTATGTCGTAGGTATGACCGGTGATGGTGTAAATGATGCACCGGCAATTAAGAAATCTGATATTGGTATTGCTATGGGACTTCGGGGAACACAGGTGGCGCAGGAAGTTTCGGATATGGTATTAAAAGATGACTCCTTTTCTTCCATCGTTGTAGCTATAAAACAAGGGCGAATTATTTTTGAGAACATTAAGAAATTTGTCACCTTCCTTCTTTCATGTAACCTTAGTGAATTGGCGGTGATAGCGGTTGCGGCTCTCATGAACTTCCACTTTCAAATGTTACCGTTACAAATACTTTTCATTAACCTAATTACAGATCTGCTGCCTGCGTTGGCGCTAGGTGTTACCAGGGGCAGTGCAGACATTATGAAGCTCCCGCCACGTAATTCATCGGAACCTATTGTTGATAAAAGCCGTTGGAAGCTCATTTTCTTTTACTCGTTAGTTATTGCATCTGTTAGCACAATTGGCGTGCTTATCAATCACTTTTATTTTCATAATGAGAACGCTTCGGATGCTGCTGTATGTAATAACATTCTATTCTTCACCCTGATCTTTTCACAGCTTTTCCATGTGTTTAATATGAGCAGCGGGCCCTTTTTTAACAACGAAGTGATCAGGAATAAATATGTGTGGTATTCGGTAATAGCAAGCCTCCTCATCTTAATGGGTGTGATACAAATTTCTTATGTCCGCGAGGCATTAAATATTGTTTCTATGACCCTGCAGGAATGGATCATCATTCTTTCTGCGAGCATCAGCTCAGTTATTATAATACAGGTGGTAAAGTCTTTAAAGCTTTTTAAAGAAAAGGAACTACCAAAATAGAATTTGCACTATTGAGTAAATACGAAAGAAGTATCTGCGACACAAAGATTTTAGGGCTACCAGCGGTCAAAAGTTTATCAGATCAATTGTAGCTGTGTAGCCATTCTTATAAGCGAAGCGGTATTTTTCGCTTCAAGTTTTGCCAGTAAATTTTTCCTATGCGTATCAACTGTTGAAGGGCTTATGAAAAGCTTTTGGGCGATCGCATTATTCGTCATCCCTTCAGCTATTAGCTCTAACACTTCAATTTCCCTGCGGGTTAGTATTACTTTGGCAGCATCCTTTTTTTGCAAAGTCTGTGCTGCTTCCATACTGAAATAAGTTTTCCCCCTTGCTACCGTCTCAATTGCTTCCATTAATTCGTGCTGGGTGGCATTCTTCAACACATAGCCCGAGGAGCCATTGTCCATCATCTTTTGTATAAAGCTTAGTTGATTGTACGTACTAAGGCCGATAATAAAAACCGATGGATGCCTTTCTTTTACTTCTTTACACAAGTCAATCCCGCTTTTGTCGGGTAGGTTAATATCCATTAAAATAACATCGGGCTGTTGCTGTTTTAAAAAAGCAAGGCAGGAAGCCGCGTTGGTGGCATGCCCTACCCATTCGATACCCTTTTCATTTTGTAATAAGGAACGAATGCCTTCAATTACCATGTAATGATCATCAACTATAAAAACTTTGTTTGCCATTATACACCTATTTCAATAAGGACTGAAGTGCCTTTTTCCTTTCCGGATTTAACATCCAGGGTGCCTTGTAAAAATTCGACCCTGTTTTGAATATTGATCCAGCCAATTCCCCTTGACTTATCCAGCATAGATGTGTCAAAACCTTTGCCATCATCTTCAACCGTAATGGATAAATGTCCATCACTTTTCGTGAGCTGCACAATCGCTGTTTTTGCAGCAGCATGTTTCATGGTATTATTAATCAGCTCCTGCACAATACGGTAAATAGTAATCGCTGTAGTTTGTTCAACCACAACATTTTCCATGCCTATAGACTGGTAATTTACCTGCAAAGCACCTGATTGGTCAATGTCATTACAAAAATCTTTTAGTGCTGTATCCAATCCAAATTTCACCAGCGCTTCGGGCATCATATTATGCGCTACACGCCGCATTTCTTTAATTGAACTATCCAGCATATCCATGCTGCGTTCAAACGCCTCAACGTTATCAGGCGTCATTATTAAATTTCTTTTCATGGTATTGAGTGAGTATTTAATTCCGGACAACATGCCACCTAAACCGTCGTGCAGATCTTTAGCGAGCCTTGTACGTTCCTGCTCTTCGCCTTTTAGAACAGCTTCTGTAGCGGTCAGTTGCTTTTCAGTTTCCAGTGTATCAATTTTTTGTTGCTGTAGCTTTTGCTTGTGCTTGTAGTTGCGGTAAGAAAGCAGGGAGATCAGTAAAAAGATTACCGCACTTCCAACAAGTATGTAGTTCAGTGTGCTTTTCTGTTCGATAGAAAGTTGTTGCATTTTTTTATCTGAAACAAGCTGGATGATTTGATTCTCTTTAAAGATGCTTTGATACGCTGCGTCAAATAAAAGAATATGATTGTGATTTTGTAAAGTTATCAGGCTGTCGGAAAAATTTAATAATTGAGTTCGTAGTTCATAGGCTCTTTTATAGTTGCCGGCATTTGAATAATAAGCTGCCCATTCATTTAATATAAACCTGATTTTAGGCATATAGTTATAGGCTGTGGCTGTGTCATAAGCTATACGAAAATATTGTTCTGCAGAATCGTTTTTTCCAGTCTTCGTATATATTTTGCCAATATCTAATGCTTCATCGGCAATGTAATAAGGATCTTTCCATAAAACGCTGTATTTGTAGGCTGACATGTGGCTTGCCAATGCTGCTTCAACTTTGCCAATGGCATAATAATACTCCCCATAAGCATTATGATAATATATCCGGTCAAGGTCTAGCTCTATTAACGCAGCCTGCTTCTTACACTTATCCAGAAAGCCTTTCCCCTCTTTTAATTTTTTTAATTTGAATGAGATGGCAGCGGCTCTTGCGTATGAAGATAAAAGCTCCGGATTCTGCAGATTACTGCCTGCACATACGATACTTTTTTTAAGATAGTAAAGAGCCTTTTCCCATTCCTGTATATCTATAAATATAAAAGCAAGATTAAAATAGGTGAGTACCAACCCGACAGAATCTTTATTTTTTTCAAATATTTCAATACTGCGGGCATAATATTTTTGTGCATAACCCAGGTCATTGATCAACGAATAGGAAGCGCCTAGATCATTATACAACTCACCCAGTTTCCGGAATTTATTTTTTCCTTCAGGCAGTTGTAGAGTAAATCTTTCCGCTTCCTGGTAATGTATTATAGCATTTAGATAATCTCCTTTTTCATAACAGATAGCTCCGTTCGTATTTAAGGCATACGAATAAATAGTGTACATTTTTTTCTCCAGGCTGATTTTTTTTATTTCGTTTAGTTCGTTCTGTGCCTGTGCAAAGTTCAGTTTAGAATTTACCCGTGAAAGCCCGGTTCTTAAAAACAAGCGTTCCGAATCGCTTTTTGCATTTTTAATGGCAAGGGTTAAACTATCGATTTGGTAAGATTGAGCAGGCAAGTCAATTGAAGTGCATAACACACTCAAAATTGTCAAAATATAACTGCAGACTTTCATTTATGAAAAGTTCATAATAATACAATGCGATATTGCTCTTACCCGGAAGTACAAATGAACCAAACAGCAGCATTATCATCTCTCCCCTTTTTCCATGATTTCTTTTGCTTTACTAAATATCCTGTTTTTCAGGGATAGGCTTACCTACATATTAAAAACAAATTTGTGATATAAATTTTTGCACAATGAAAAAAATATGCACACTTCAATCAACTTATAGGCACCCTCAGGCAGTGGCGGCAATGTAAAGTGTGTAGGCAGATGGCGAATGAGCAAAAGATATTTTGGTCATAAGAAAACAATTCGAAAAAGTTATTAAATAAACAAGTATGAAAATCTTACTGCTTATCCTGGCCCTGTTATCCTGTGTTATTGTCCGTGCTCAAAATGTTGCTATAAACAACGATGCCAGCTTACCTGATAACAGCGCCATTCTGGATATTAAAAGCAGTACTAAAGGATTGCTGATACCCCGTATGAATTCAACAGCCATAGCTGCGATCGTCAGTCCTGCTAAGGGATTACTTGTGTTAGATACTTTAAAAAACCAGTTGCTGGTAAATATGGGAAGCTCCCTTTCACCCAACTGGCAAAACATTGTTGCAGCCAGCGGATGGGGGATATCAGGTAATACAGGGATTGATTCTGCCGCGAACTTTATTGGGACAACAGACGCCAAACCATTTATCATACGGGTTAATGGAGTGCGTTCCGGCTATGTGGATACCATCACAAACAACACCTCTTTTGGCTTTAGATCACTGGACTCTTCCACTACCGGAACATGGAATACCGCTATAGGTTTTAAATCCCTTAGCGGAAATAAAACCGGTGAAAATAATACAGGCCTGGGATGGGGTGCATTAAGGTTTAATAGTTCAGGGTCTTACAACACTGCGTCGGGTACCTATGGTTTGTACTCTAATACCACCGGAAGCCAGAATACTGCATTGGGCCAGTTAGCCATGTATTCTAATATTTCCGGAGGCCAGAACACAGTTATAGGAAGCGATGCGCTCAGGTATAATAACACAGGCAGCAGTAATGTCGGAGTTGGGTATACTGCTTTATATTTTAATACAACCGGTTATTCCAATATCGCCATTGGTACCGGTGCTTTATTTAACACCGGTAACCGCAGCAACCTGGTAGCAGTTGGCGATAGTGCCTTGTTTAATAATGGCCTGGGGGCAGTCAATCCCTACGAGGGTACTTTGAATTCCGCATTGGGTTCAAAAGCATTGTTTGCAAATACTACTGGTTATTATAATACTGCAACCGGTGCAAATGCTTTACGAAATAATACAACCGGAGCTCAGAATACTGCAAATGGAACCGGGGTGTTAACCAGTAATACAATTGGAGGTGCCAACACTGCAATGGGTCTTAATGCCATGTTCCAAAATGGCACAGGAAATAATAATACTGCGATAGGAAATTTTGCATTAACAGCTAATACTGCCGGCAGCGGAAATACCGGACTGGGAACCGGTGCATTAGTCGCAAATACAGTAGGAAATAATAACACTACAATTGGATATGCATCTGATGTCACCGCCAATAATCTTTTTAATGCAACTGCAATAGGGTATAATTCAAAAGTTTCAGCCAGCAACAGTTTAGTATTGGGTGGCACCGGTGCCGATGCTGTAAATGTTGGTATTGGTACACCCTTACCGAAAGCAAGGCTACATGTAACCGATAGCAGTGTTTTGTTTTCTGCTGCTGATCCGCTGCTGGCTATTCCGGGGAATACTGCGATCAGTGGTGCAGGTGCACGTATGATGTGGTACCCTGGCAAAGCGTCTTTTCGTACCGGCTACATTGATGCTGCGCAATGGGATAAAGACAATATTGGCTTTTTCTCATTTGCATCTGGTTATAGCACAACCGCGAATAACCTATACACAACAGCTTTGGGTCGAAATACAATTGCATCAGGTACTTCTTCTACAGCAATGGGATATTATACTTTTGCAAGTGGCTCGAATAGCACCGCAATGGGCGCATACAACCAGGCTTTAGGAAGTGAAGCTATCGCCATGAACAGCAATACTATCGCTTCCGGATTTGCAGCAACATCTATGGGATTCGGAACAATTGCTAAAGCAGATTTTTCTGTTTCCCTGGGCTCTTACACCAAATCCCGTTCTGCCAATTCACTTGTTATAGGATTGTATAATGATACTATTAATACGAACCGGTTGTTTGAGATTGGAAATGGAACAGCCGATAATGCGAGATTCAATGCAGTAACTGTTTTGACAAATGGCAATACCGGCCTTGGAACAACTACGCCACAGGCACGATTACACGTAAGTGATAGTGCAGTTTTATTTACGGGCTACACTTCAACGTTCTTCGATATTCCTGGCAATCCACCGGCATCAGGTGCCGGCACTAGAACGATGTGGTATCCAGGTAAAGCAGCATTCCGCACCGGCGTTGTCAACGGCAACCAATGGGATAAAGAAAACACCGGATATTATTCATTCGCATCAGGTATCAATACTAAAGCATCAGGTAATGCTTCTACCAGTCTTGGGGCCTCAACAATTGCAATCGGTAGCACTTCACTAAGTATGGGTGAGGAAACAACCGCTCTCGGAAATGCTTCAACCAGTATGGGACGAGAAACTATTGCCCGTGGAAACTATTCAGTCAGTATGGGAGCGCTGACTACTGCAAAAGCTGTTGGCTCGGTTACTATAGGATCTTGTAATGATAACACTGATGACCCGAGCACAATATTCTTTAGTAATACCGACAGGGTTTTCCAGATTGGCAATGGAACTACCGATGCTTTAAGAAGTAATGCACTAACCATTTTAAGAAATGGCAATATGGGTATCGGGACAGTCAGCCCTGCAAAGCCTTTATCATTCCCGGCATCACTTGGCGAAAAAATATTATTGTATCCGGGTGCTGTGGGCGAAGTAGGTATTGGCGTGTATGGCAATGAGTTAAGGATACATGCAGATAACGCCAATGCTAAAGTTAGTTTTGGTACACAAAATAATGCAGGTGTATTCACCGAAAACGCCCTGGCACAACGGAATGGAGTATATGCGTTTTCAGTATTGGGTAGCCTTTGGGTAAACGGCACCACTTATGCCAGCGACGAACGCTTCAAAAAAAATATCACACCCATCTCTTCACCCTTACAAAAACTTTTACAGATAAATGGTGTAGAGTATGAAATGAAGCCGTCGGAGTTTACAAAATATCATTTTACACCTGGCAGGCAAATTGGTTTGCTGGCGCAGAATGTAGAAAAAATAATTCCTGAAGCAGTAAGTGAAATGGATGGTTATAAAGGCGTGGACTATGCCAAATTAGTTCCGCTGTTAATAGAAGCGGTCAGGGAATTAAAGGCTGAAATAGAGGAATTAAAAAATAAAAAATAATGGATGAAAACAGTTGGAGGAAGATGTAAAGCTTACGTGTTTTTGCCTTCAGCGATAAACTATTTGAATAGCTGGTAGAAATTTCCCACAAAACCTTCGCTTAATATATCAACAATGAAAAAGTATTTTTCATTCCTGTTTTGTTTTCTGTCTTTAGCAGCTGTTGCATCTGCACAACCAAAAACAAAAGCACCTATAAAGAGCAATGTGCCCGCCTTGCAAAAACTGTTAACCGGTACTGCATTGCCTTTCACTATGGTTAACGACACCCTTGCAGCTATACCTTATGGAGGCGAAAACATTACATCATACCAGGTAGTAGTGCAAAAAGTTGGCGACCTGTATATCATTTATACCAACCTCTCGGAAGCCTTGCCGGGAAAGATCAACGATACGAAGTATAAATACCTGCTCCAACAGAACGACCATTTTGATATTATAAAAGTAGGTATGAGCGCAGATGATAATACAGTGTATGTAAGGGCTGATATCTATAAGGCAAGTGCAACAACGCCTATACTCACAAGAATCATTAAACAGGTAGCTAATGTCACCAATATTATTGGTGGCGAATTAAAGCAGTAAAATGACAGTGCTTAATGCCAAAACAAAGTGTATGAAAAAGTATCTTCTTGTATCTGTACTGCTGTTGTTGATGGTAACTGCATTCAGTCAGCCTAAGGCGAAACAAAAAAACAAGCCTCCTACTCAATCCGAAATGAATAAAATGATGGAAGATGCTATGAAAGGAATGAGTGGAGAAGAAAAAGCAGAGATGCGAAAGATGATGAAGGGTGTGATGCCAGCGTTACAGGAAAATAACAATACAATTGCTGACTACCCGGAGTTTACCAGCAACAAACAATTGGTTCCAAAAAAAGATCCAGGAAGAGTAGCTGCTCTATCAACGAAAAAATTGTTACAGTCAGATATCGCTGCTTACACTTCTTCTCTTTTTAATAAAATAATTACAAAAGGTGATGCTTCCGAAATAGCCCTTGTCAAAAAAATAATTGCCCAGAACCCGAAGGCGAACGCCATAGGTGGAGCGGCGGTTCTGTGCATGTTACAGGGACATCCACAAGCGGCTATGGCTTTAAGCATGAAAGCAGTTCTGGCTGACCCGTCAAATGCCAACTGGCAAAACAATATGGCTTCGCTGCTTACACAATATGGCTATCCCGAACATGCCATTCCTGTTTTACAAAAACTAAAGGCTCAATTTCCCCGAAACAGTACGGTTTTAAATAACCTGGGCCACGCATGGCTGGGCCTGGGAGAAACAGATAGCGCAGAAACAAATATTAAAAGAGCCGGTGGCCTCAACCCGAATCATCCGGAAGCTAAGCAGACTGAGGGTGTGATTGAAGAAATAGACGGCAATACTGATAAAGCCACTGATGACTATATCAAAGCAATGGAAAATTCGCCAAACCCATTTACCGAAATGCTGATAAATAACAGTAGTGGGCAAAGCAAACTAAGTAAAATTGATTTCGAAAAATTAAAACGCAGCATTACTATTTACGAATATTTTCCCAAAGACTGGATGCCAGAAGTACCGCTGCTTTCATGCCATGTTGATGGTTATGTAAATGACTATGCAACCATAAAAGGTTATGAAAAAATGACTAACCGCCTTACCGAAAAGCTAGAATTAATGACGAATGAACTAAGCAGGGAAGTGGAAAACCTGGCAGATAAAGGAGAGGCGGAGTTTGTTAAAACAATGCACAAGGAAACCATGAAGGGTTTAAGCTTCATGAGTAAACCTGCTGTTTCAGTACTATCACTTTTAATGAACTATAAAATAAACTGGCTGCTTGAATTTGCCGAAGAGGTAAAGGATCTGGAAAAACTAGCGGCCGGTTACGAGCTGGAATATAAAAATGCAACCAAAGACCTAAGAGGTGAACATAAGGTCACCTGCCCAAAATATGATGCTGCAGCCAACAAGTATATGCAGGCGGTAAACCCATTGATCAAAAAATTTTATAGTGAGAAAGCAGAAGAGTTCAGACAATGGGTGAATGCATATATTACCTGGAGCTGGTATGTGGCAGGCAACCCTAAAAATATCGTGCTGATACAAAGCTTAGGATTCGTAGGTTCTTTGGAAACGATGTATACAAGTGCAATGGGGCAGCTGGCAATTAATGGTTCCTGCAATGTTCAAAGAGAAACAGCTCCGAAAGATATTACAGAACCAGAGATCCCCAACTTTACCTGTCCCGTTGTTGTACGCATACCTGTGGGTGCCGACTGGCAACAATTGAGCAATGCGGCAAAAAATTTCGATAACAATTCAACCGGCACGAGACAAAATACGAATAACCCTGTACCTCACAGCTCCATAGCATTTGGCGCCGATCACAATAGTATTGCACAGGCAGGCAGGGACCCATTTGCTAAATCAGCCAATGGCAGCATATCGCCGGGAATGATCAATGATGAACTAACCCCGTTATCAAAAATCCCGCTGGATGATCTAACGCCGCTTCCAAAAATTCCATTAGATGATTTAACACCACTGCCAAAAATTTCGCCTGATGATTTAACGCCATTGCCAGATCTCCGTAAAAGCAAATTAGCAAAAGAGCTGCTTAAAAAGATGATGAAAGCTGATTGCAAAAATGTAAAAGATTCAAAAGATATTTTAAAGGAAGCACTGGAAAGAATGATGAAAGGTGTGAAAGAACTGGAAGCTTATGAGAACCTAATTGAACAAATAAAAAGTTTGGAATCGGAAATAGAGCAAAAGGAAAATGATGCAGCAAAAAAAGAACAACTGAAAAAACAGATAGAAAAAATGCAGCAGGAAACAGACAAAATGGATAAGTACGAAGAGGTTCAGGGCTCAAGAAAAGAAATGGAAAAGATCATGAAAGAAATGGATGCCATGGATGACAAAAAGTTTATGAAGGAAAAGTTTGACAAAATAATGCAGTCAGTAGATGATATGGAAGCGGCTCCGGCTATACTTAAAGGCATTCAACAAAACGGACTGCAGCCTTCCATCAGCAGTGGCTTACAGGCACCGGGAACATTTACCCCGGTAAAAGGATTGTTTAATTAAAAACTTATGAAGTACGTAATAATAATCTCTTTCATTCATCAACCGCCATAGCCAGACGGCGACATCACTACTATGAATGCCAATGACAAAATTCATCTAATAGAAATATCTAATCAACCATAAATTAAGTTATCATGAAAATTTTAGCAACATTCATTTTGGTGATCATATCACTTACCAATTTGCAGGCACAGCTATTTAAAAAGATAAAACAAAAGGCAGAGGCCGCGGTCACTAAACAATTAGATAAACCTGGTGAAACCAAACCAGGTGATGATAAAGGAAAAACTGTTGCTACAGATACAAACAACCCCGGCGACACAAAAACAAATAGCGGTACCACCAATTTAAAAGTGTACAGCAAATTTGATTTTGTACCAGGCAATACTATTTTGTATTATGACAATTTTGAAAAGGACAATATCGGGGAATCTCCCCTCGGATGGATTACTTCCACATCGGCTGAAGTAGTTACTATTGACGGACTGGAAGGTAAATGGTTAAAATTAGCTGCTACCAGTGCCAGGCACATCACCCGTAGTAAAAAACAAACCTGGGGAAATAACTTTACGATAGAATTTGATTTACTGCTTGTTAAAAACACCAACGATCCACGCCTTGATATCTCTCTTATAAATACCGGCGGCAATTTAGTAACTGATGAAAGCATCTTAATAAGTGGTAAGCCGGCCATTTATTTTGAATCCATATTAGGAGGTGGAGGTAAACAAGCAAGGGCCATACTGTATGGCCTGGAAGGCAAAAAATTATCCGATAATATGTCCGAAGATCTTAGCTACAATAATACTGCACCTGTTCATGTAAGCATGTGTGTGCAGGCAAAGCGGTTTCGTATGTGGTGGAATGACAGAAAGCTTTATGACCTTGCTGCAGTAACCGAACAATATCTGCCCAACCAATTAGGATTTACGTTTGGCAGTATAGGCGGATCTGATGTTTATATAAGTAACATCCGCATAGCCAAAGATGTACCCGATACCCGTGCCCGTTTTGAAGAAGGAAAATTAGTGAGCAACTTATTATTTTATACAGGTACGGCTAAACTAAAACCTGAAAGTATGGGCTCGTTGCTTGATGTAAGTAAACTATTGAAAGATGCCACATCGCCTGTAAAAATTTTGGGCCATACAGACAGCGATGGTGATGATGCTGCTAATTTAAAACTATCTCAACAAAGAGCAGAAGCGGTAAAAAGTATTTTAGTAACGGAGTATAATATAGATGAAAGCAAATTCACAACCGAAGGCAGGGGAGAAACACAACCGCTTGCAAACAATAATACCCAGGAAGGTAAAGCGCAAAACCGCAGGGTGGAATTTATATTTAAAGCCGAAGCGGATAAGTATGTAAAGCCGGCGGCAGTCACTGCTAATAATTCAACACCCGCTGCAGCCATTAATAAACCTGCCGCAAATACCGGTAAGGCATCGGATGCTGTTGCTGGTGAAAGCATTGTTAAGCTGCAAAGTAAACTACTTACCACTACTCTTACTTATGCACAGTTTATGAAAACCGGTGAATCCAGTTACACGTTTATTGCAAGCAAAGAAGAAGGCGACAGTAAAAAAAATTATTTTAAAATAGAGTTGAAATCTGTAAACACAACACTAAAGCCTGAGACTTTTAATTTTAAAGAAATCAATGAAAAAAATCCATTGTATGGAACAAAGAAGTATGCAGAGATAACCAATAATGAAGCGGTGTTATATTATGGTGCTGCACAAAAACCATATATCTATAAATTTTCTCCCATAGTAGCAAATGGAACAATGGCTTCTTATGTTGATGCAACACTTTCAAGAAACTTACCGGCAACATCACCCAATTGCAAATTCGTAATAGAGAAAGTAGCGGATGGTAAAGCCAGCGGCTATTTTACAATGGGTATAATGACAGAAGGCCTTAAGCCTGTTAAAAAAGGCGATGCCATGGAGGAAACTTTTACAACGGGCTTTGCAGGAGAACTTAAATGTACTTTTTCAAATGTTCCTGTTTACTGATGATAATGCTTTTTCTCCTATTGCCGTAACATCATCAGAGAAGGATAAATAGTTTAATCAGGAAAAATCAGTTATGAAAAAAATAATCCTGCTTTTTATTTTTTGTATTCCGGCAGCAAAAGCGTTTGCACAAAAAGAAACGTTTGATATTGTTAGCTATGCATTACCTAAAGGCTGGAAGAAAACAATAACCGACAATATTATTTCTTACTCTATCACCAACTTGAAAACAAAAGGATGGTGCCAGATTGGTATTGTAAAAAGCACCATCAGCAAGGGAACCATTGAGCAGGATTTTAAAAGTGAATGGGAGGAATTGGTTGTAAAAAATTATAAACCAACAGCTGCGCCGCAGTTGAATGAAGTGCAGGAAACGGACGGTTGGAAAATTAAATCCGGTGGAACGAAATTTAATTTTAATAATAGCGATGCAATAGCAATGCTGACAACCATGAGTGGTTTTGAAAGATGTGTAAGCATTATAGCCACTACCAATAGCCAGGATTATTTAAAAGCTATTGCAAGTTTTTTGGAATCAGTGAGTTTAAAAAAGCCTGCTGGTCTTCAACAAACCACCAGCGTTCAAACTGAACTACCTCCGGTTAAAGCCACTGGTGGCTTTACATTTACCACCACCACTTTTGATGATGGGTGGACAAGTAATGCAAAAGAAGATTGGGTAGAAGTAACAAAAGGAAATATTAAAGTACTTATTCATTATCCCAATAAAAATGCAGATGCCTACAATTCAGTTTTGATGGATGGATTGAAAAATGCCTGGAACATTTTAGTAGCTCCAAAATATAGCAGCGCAACTAACATGGAATTTAAGTCCTCTGGAAGTTGGGAATCAATTGAATTTGCCGAGGTTGATGTGATTGAAAAAACAACCGGCAAGACAGTACATGTAGTGTTGTTCAAAAAAAACTTTTCAGGCGGCGGAGGAAAATTTATTGAGTTCATTACTCCTGATAAAAAAACGTTTGAGCAGGAGTTTGGCACTTATGAAAATGCATCGGCAAATTATGGAACTGGTACAGGTTTCGATAAAATGATAAACATGGTCAACTACAACAAATTTGCCGTTGCCGCTTCTGATCTTAACGGTAAATGGACAAGCAACTTTACCGGAATGACACAATATGTAAATGCTTATACAGGCGCCAGCGCCGGCGCTAACACCCATGCTTCTAATGAGAACTTTGAATTTGGTGCGGGCCAAACGTATAAATGGGATCTTGGTGTGGCCAGCGGTTTTATAGGCAACATCAAATTTCAAAGCGCAAAATCAACAGGCAGGTTTTCGATTGTAAATAACTGGCAGGTAAAGTTTTCTGATATAGAAGGCAAGCCAAGAACATACAATGTGCAATTTGTTTGCATTAAAGGCGCAAGGGTTTTATGGATTGGTGAAACAGGTTTTGGAAAAAAGGAATAAGAAACATCCAAAAAGAAACGGTAGTTATTTCAAGCTACAATCTGAAATCCCGTAGCTGATAAGAAAACTTAGCAGGTATCTGTAGTAGCTTCTGTATGGCATTTCGCATTCGCAGATGTAAATCTCTGTAGGCAGGGAGGTTGATTTTTTGTTTTCTCATAGAAGTTGTGCATGGTTTCAACATCCGTTAAGGTTTAAAACCTGTCCGGCTTATCATACTCTATCTTTTTCATATTAAATTTAGCATAACTCAAATCACCTTTTTCTAATCTCCATAACACTTCAAAAGTTGTTGGCACAAGAACTCCATTCATCTCTTTGTAATTGGCAAGCTTAATAATCCATGTTTCTAAATTTTTAGGGTCCATGTATCGCTTTGTCTCCAGTTGTATAATTTCACCAGCATCATTAAAGGTTACAATGTAAAACAGCGACAGGCCTCTATAATTGAATATTAACCTGGCAGACTTTGCATCAATTGAAGACCACTGTAATCTTTCGCCGGGTAATAAATTGGTTGGGTACAAAACACTTTCGCCCAGCCATCTAAGCAGTTCTCCCTGGTCATACTCCTCTCCTACACCATCAACAACAGTAACCAATGAAAAAAGTGAAACGGTGAGCCTTCCTTTATCGCCAATATATAGATCACGGGCAGCGAAAGTTGCAGTTGTGCCTTTCCAGATAAAGCCGGGTGTTTCTGTGGTGGCGTATTGTTCTCCGGTTATGCTAACCCAATCTTTTTCTAAACCGGGTTTGAATTGCCCATCATGAGTCATTCTTACGGAGCTGATATAAGGTTGGCCTTCTTTTAAAACATGCTTAAAGTAGAGTTGAACAGGTTTGGGTAAACCAGTTAACTGTTCATAGGTAAAAGTTTTTTCTGAAATGCTTTTTGAAAGCAAAAACAGCTCTGCCACTTGTTTCCCAAACCTAATGGATAAACTTACTCTACCAAAAACTAATATGATGATTAAAAAGCCAACGATTGACAGGGCAATTACCATAAGTTTTTATGTTTCATTTGTTGTTAGTCTATAAATAAGCAGGCAAACGATGAAGACGAAAATAGTCGTGTAAATGAGTTTATTATGTTTAGCTAACCAGTCAGGCAGAAAAATATCAAAATTATCTTTTGTTGAATCGGAATGCCTGCGGGCTATTATCGTGAGGGGGCATTTCATTTTAAAAAAAAGTAGTACTAATCCTTCCAATAAAATAAGAGCAATACCAATGTAAACGTACTTGTCGATTTTATTTGTGATGACTGCATATGCCATATAACCTAATACTACATTGAAAAAAATCCATATGATGGTATGAATGATTTTTATGACCGTTAGTTTAGACATATCAGCTTCCTTTATTTAACGATGAGACTTTCTATATCGACTTCTAATCTTCGGCAGCAAGGCCACAAAAATTATGGCTACCGCAAAAAACATGTAAAGGGAATGTGACCAATGCACAGCACGGATAAAGGTCATTTCAGTTTGTATCCAAATGATTAAGGCGAAGGCTATGTAGATGCAATACGTCCATGCCCAATACATATCCTTATAGCAGTTAAAAAATTGTGCAAATGCAGATACCGGCTTCTTTATTAAAGCTATCGTTACGCCTACGGGTACAATGCCCAGGACTGTAAATAAAATAATGCCCGGAATTAAAAAATTATGGAAAGGAGAATGTTCTAAAAGAAACAGGGGCATTCCAAATAACTTTCCTGATGGAGAAGCTATTAGTACACCGCCGCCAAAGATAGCCCCTGACCCAAGCAGGGCCAATAAAAGCAAAAGCACATTTCTTGAATTGAAGACTTTCATAGCTTTTCCAGCGTTTTAGTTTTTCTAAAAATAGAAAGCCTTAACTGCTTTCGCCATTTTCTCCTTTAATACTTCCTGAACAAAGGCAGGTAATAACAGGGCCGACAGCATATATCCCTGCAGATCTAATAAAGGAGATGCCTGCATTGATTTTTATTATTACAATAAACCCCTTGCTACCTGCTTATCATGGCTGTAAATATCTTTTCTAAAATTTAGCAAACCTTCACTATCAACCCATGCCGTGAAATAAGTTATGTAAACCGGTACTTGTTGGCTTAGCGTCACCCATTTTTCCACTGGTGCAGCCATAGCGGCAGTCATTTTTTCAGGAGTCCATTCAGGTTGATCGCGCAATAACCAGGTGGCTAATTTCACTGGTTCCGCTAACCGCATGCAGCCATGACTAAAAGCCCTTGCTTCTTCGCCAAAAAGCGACTTTGCCGGTGTATCATGAAAATAAATATTGTAACTGTTTGGGAAGAGGAACTTCACTTTACCCAGCGCATTAGCGCCACCGGGTTTTTGACGAATAACCGGTAGCCCACCGGCATAGCCCGTCCGCTCCATGTTGTTTTTCGAAAGATAATTAGGGTTTCTCCTGATGTCTGGAAGAATCTCTTTTCGAACAATGCTGGGCGGTACATTCCAGTAGGGACTAAAAACAATGTATTTTAATTTATCTGCAAAAATTACCGTGTTGTGAGCTGCTTTTCCAACTACAATATCAATGCTAAATAATCTCTTTTCTCCATCAAATACATGCAGCCTGAACTCCGGGATATTGGCAGCTATGAATGTGCTTTCCGGTTGATATGGTAACCAACGCATTCGTTCCAGGTTAATAAGCAATTGCCCGATCCTTTCTTTTACAGGAACATTTAAGTTCCTTATAAGTGCGGCGGTAATAATTCCATCTTCTTTCAACCCAAAACTTTTTTGTGCTGATTTTATAAGAGGCAATAGCTCGTTGCTATAGTAAGAATTAGTATCAACCGAGTTTACGGCAATTGCAAATTGTAACCGTTGCTTAACCTGCTTAACTATAGCTGATGAATCGCCAGGCTTAAATGTTTTCAGTTTATCTATAGCGATGCTCTTCCATCCTCCCTCCTTTTCTATTTTATTATAGTGCAACAACTCTTTGTTCAGGCGTTTATAGAATATGTTTACCGGCTCCCAATCGTCCAGGTCCTTTCCCTCGCGGGCAAGAAAGGAATTCAGTAACGCCAATGCATCCAGCTTCTTTCGGGGAATATGCCATTGCATTATAGCAGGATCTGCTTTGCCAGCATACGCATTATTTGCATACACAAAAAAATGTATTGTCAATTGTAATTCTGTCTGCAAGCTTTTTTGCGGGGAGATGTTAATAGAGGTATCTGCGTTGAGCAATACATCAATGTTGTGATGAAATGCTTCGTAAGTAAGGGCCGTGTCCCCAAAGTTGTAGATGTAGTTGTTGTGAAGTGTCCAGAAGGAACGGGTGTGTTCAGCAATACCATCACCTGTGAACCATGCATACGTATAACTGCGGCTTTTGTAAAAGGCACGCAATTGCTTCGCTGTGCTGTCACCAGCCTTTTGTTCTTTTATAAACCCATCGAGCTGTGTACTATCCAGGAAAATTTTTGGTAATGATTTTATCGGGGCAGGGTCATTGGCGTTGTCAATATCGCCTGTTCTAACTTGTGTTTGGCCACAGGCATTAAATAAAAAAAGTGTGCAAAGAATAATAAGTAGGTTTTTCATTTTAAAGTAAACATCACATGACAAAGGCTTTGTAATAGCATACCCACACTTTAAGAATATACTTTTTAATGTATGGTGTGCTATGCATAAGCTTACGGTTGAACATTGCTCAACAAGATTTTCTATTTAAGCGACTGAATTTAAAGCAGCTTAAAAAAAATTCATAACACTTTTACCCGTCAATATTCGTTTCTACAATATGCCTGATATCTGCCACGCTGGAATTTGAAAGAACTTCTATAGCCAGGTGTTTTCCTACTAACCCGTGCCTTCCATTAAATGCCAGAAAGCAGGAATCTTTAGGCATCGCATTTCCATAAAGATCACTTTCCATCACATAGACATCCTCAAGATGAGGGTATTCGAATATCCTTGAATCCAGCGCTGTTTGTGCATTTATTGGCCTTTCAGAAATGCGTAAGCCTACTTTCCTGATGGTTGCGTCATCCAGATTTTTGTCTGTTGTATTATTCATAATGCATATTTATTAATTTTTCAGGAGCTATTTACTGATCAAAATCACCTGCCAGTCTTTTCTTTTCATGATTTTTATCAATACCATGACAGATCAGTGTTTGCATTTAAATGCTTCAACCTTGAAAGAATACAGATTTGTAAAGGTCGCTTCATAGTGCCTTGAAGTTCTTACATTATTGCATCAAACAGTTACATTATTTACTTATTTGTAATTCCAAAAACTGGCGGTACGCAGAAAATCTCCCTGCATTTTATTTAACCCAACCTACTATATACTCTGTCTTGCCTTTAGCTCCAGGTATTTATTTAACGCAGTAACTGTAAGGTTTTGCGGGGCAGATAAAACAGCAATGATCCCTTGCTTTTGAAGCTCCTTTACAATCAGGCCTTTTTCGTGACGATATTTTTCAGCAATGGTTTTAATGTAAATGTCTTCAATAGTGGAAGGCTTTGATTCTACCAGGGTTTTTAATTCTGTGTTGTCGAAAAATATCACCATCAGCAAATGATAATGCGCCAGGCGTTTCAAAGACGGAAGTACTCTTTCCAGGGAGTCAAACGATTCAAAGTTGGTGAATAATACCAGCAGGCTTCTTTGCGTGATACGGTTACGCACTACAGAAAAAAGCTTTTCCAAATCAGGTTCCAAAAAGGCTGTTTCCTGTTTGTACAAGGCTTCAAGAATATTATTGATCTGCGTGGGCTTTCTATCAGCAGGCACAAAGGCATCTATGTTTTGCCCGAAAGCGATAAGGCCAGCCTTATCTTGTTTTTGCAAAGCCACAGATGATAAAACCAGCGAGGCATTAATGGCATAATCCAGCAAGGTCATTCCTTCAAAAGGCATCTTCATTACACGGCCTTTATTAATTAAACAGTATATCTGCTGGCTGCGTTCGTCGGTAAAATTATTGGTCATTAAATCGCCTTTGCGGGCGGTGGCTTTCCAGTTAATGGTGCGGTAGTCATCTCCGCGAACATATTCCTTTATCTGCTCAAATTCCATGCTGTGGCCCAGCTTGCGCATCCGTCTTGAACCTGTTTCACTTAGTTTATTGGCAATTGCCAGTAATTGGTAACGGCGCATTTGTACATAAGAAGGATAAACTTTTACACTTTGTTCTTCTCCTGAAATAAAGCGGCGCTTCACTATCTGCAGGGGGCCGGTCGTGTAAATATTTATTCGGCCAAAGTTATATTCGCCCCGCTCCTGTGGTTTCAAATGATATACAATTTCACCATTGCTTTGCGCTTCTAACACGATGTCTCTTTTCCATGCCCGCTCCTGGAACTGTTGCGGCAATTCCTCTATAATAACACAGGAAACTTTATAACCATAATTATTTTCCAGCTCTATTACAATCTTATTTTCATCGCCATTACTTAAACGTGGAGGTAAAATGCGATTAGCCGAAATACCTTTTTTTTGATACAACAAGCCTGCATCAATAAATACCAACATTATTATCGCCAGTAATAAAAAAAATGCGACAGTTTGCAGCGGAGGCACAAAGAAAGAAAGCACAAAAAGAGCGGCTATGCCATAGCCTGCATAATAGACCTTTTTGTGGAGGTAAAAAGATGTGTTGTCCCAAAAATGAATAAGGCGTCTAAACATTACCTTGGTATATCCAGCGATTGAATGATTTGTTTGATGACGTTATCCTCCGTTACACCTTCCATTTCTTTATCAGGAGAAAGTATAATGCGGTGACGCAGTACGGAAGGAACTACTTCGAGTATATCTTCCGGCGTAACAAAGTCGCGGCCGTTGATAGCTGCAACCGCTTTGGACGCATTCATAATAGCCAGCGAGGCACGTGGTGAACCACCGAGATGAATGGATTTATGATTGCGTGTCTGATGCGTTAGTTTGGCAATGAAAGTCAGCAACCTGGGATCAATAACAATCTCCTTTACAATTTTCCTGATGCGTACAATGGTATCGCCATGCAGTACAGATTGTATGGCGCTCATCGCATCGGTATTACCCATGTGGTGAAACTGGGATAGAATCTCCAACTCTTCCGCTTCCGTTGGATACGGCACAACTATTTTGAATAAAAAGCGGTCCAACTGCGCTTCGGGCAGGCGGTAGGTTCCCTCCTGCTCAATTGGGTTTTGCGTAGCCAGTACCATAAAAGGCGCCTGCATCGGGTATGTTTTTCCATCCATGGTTATTTGCTTTTCTTCCATTACTTCAAATAACGCAGCCTGGGTTTTTGCAGGGGCACGGTTGATCTCATCTATCAAAACAATATTGCCGAAAATGGGCCCCCGCTTAAAATCAAAACTGCCTTCTTTTGGATTGAAAACAGGCGTACCTATAACATCAGAAGGCATCAGGTCAGGCGTAAACTGTATGCGTGAAAAACCCACTGCCAGCGACCGGGCCACTAATTTTGCTGTTAACGTTTTTGCTACACCGGGCACGCCTTCAATCAACACATGACCATCAGCCAGCAAGGCAGTAATAATGAGCTTCACCATTTCATCCTGCCCTACAATAATCTTCTTTATCTGTTGACGTACACTTTGTACGGCTTCATTTAACTGGGTTAAATCGGTACGGTGCTCAAAAACTTGTTCTTCCATTTTATGTATTTTGATAAAAGAGTTCCAACTGTTTATGAAAATGAGATAGCTCGCTGCTGCTGATGGCTGCTTTTGTTTTAATGTCTTCAATTGATGCGACGAAGCTTTTTATTTCTTCTGCAGCATAACCGCTTTTAAAATGCAGCGCCTGCACAAAGGCATCATCAAGGGTATGTGTTGGCAGCTTATACTTTGAACGTACATGCTCTAAAAAATAGGCTGCCATTTTAGTAGCTAAATTTTTATGGTCTTTCTTATCGTAATAAAGACGTCCTAATGTTTTTACAAAATCAAGCGAATCATTCTTAGGCTTCGGGTGCAGGGGAATCATACGTTGCCTTCTTCTCATGCCAAGCAAAACAAAAAGCAGCAAGGTAGCAGCGCCCACCAACAAGCCCCATTTAAAAGATGGATAGCTGAATAAAGCACTCAGCCAATTAGGGTCATCACTGCCAGGACTGTACGGCTTCTGCAGATAATATTCATTCCAGAGAATTGTGGTTATGTCTTTAGGCAATACAGAAAATACCTTTTGATAATATTGCACATTGGCTTTGTGCAGGATGAAATAATTACTAAATGCCACCGGGGCTGCATGAATGAAAAAGCTACCCTGCCCCTTGTTCAATTGAATAAAATTTGGAAAGCCAGCCCAATTTCTGCCAAGTGTAAAGCTGTGTGCCGTATCGACTGAAATAAAAGAGCCTTCGTACTTTTTCCCGGGATAGGTGTAGTAAGCAACAGAACTAAAAGCAGGCTGCTCTAACCGGATTTTCAAGCTATCGTTTGATGAAGAATAATAATCAGAGCGAATAGCCAGATTGAAGTAATTAGAAAGATCATCCGAAGCAGAACGGGCAATAATAAAAACATAGTTGCCCTTGGAAACAAAATCGGATAGGCGTTCTACTTCTTCATCGTCAGCATCAAAATAATCGGCCATTAAAATAACTGCCTGGTTTGGTTTATCCGTGTCAACACTATCCCAGCCTCCCGGATATTTTGCATCATGCGGCGTGGCAGCACCAGGAAACATAGATGATAAAAGTTCTCTTGCTACTCTTGTCCCATACGGAATTTTATCCTGCTGCTTAAGCGTGATGCGTTCATCCATTCGCCGCACCGTCTTTGTATCATCAGATGCCATAAGGATGATAAGCAACAGCAACAAAACACAGCCGATAATGTAGGGAAACAGTTTCTTCATGATGGCAAACTGCTTTTAAAACCGGCAAAGTCTTTTTGCATCATAATAAATCCTTCTTCCGAAAGGGGGAACCCACCATACCAGGTATATTCAAAGTTTCGGGTAAGCCTGAAGAAGTCGGGGTAATAACGGCTACCCGATAAACCAGCCAGATAATCACTGTTGGTTTTTTCGTGTCCGTAGTTTATAATATTTCGTTGCGATAATTCTTTTAAGGTACGCAGGTACCAAAGCCGCACTGCCAAACGATAGTTTTTAGTATCTACCGCTTTTGCTATTTCTTTATCATAATTCACCATAAAAATGTCTTCGGTGATTTCACTTTGCTCTTCCTCTAAAATCTTTTCCGGTGTTTGGCGAAAGAGCTGAAGATTACTTGAAGCCAGGTACCAAATAACAACCGCTATAAAACTTACCACAATCAGTATCCACAATAAATTATTAATGCCAGACTGGTTGCCCGCTTCTTTTTTCTTTACCGGTACCAGGTTAGCATACCAGTACGCTTCTTCATTTTTTAAGCTGTCTATTTTTTTTTGAGGCACTTTTTTTTCCTCAATAATTCGTACTTCCCTGATGGGCAAAAATGCGTCATCATCCAGGCTTGTTTTATTTACCTGTGAAACTATAAGTGTATCCTGCACGTTTACCTCATCCTGTGCTAATGCCGCGATGCCAGCTAATAAAAGCAGTAGTGAAAAAATATTACGAAGATGGTTATACATCCTGGTCCTTTTGTATTCGTTTCAATTTACCGGGATAAACAATAAAATAATAAATAATGATGGCTGCCGAAGAAAGAAGTATGAAGATGTTGAGCACCAAAGGCATTTTATAATAACGTGTTACAAAGCCTTCGTAAAAAGCGGCCAGCATCAATACAGGTATCAGGCCCACCACTATTTTCACACCATCTTTTACCCCTTCTTTAAATGCATCCATCCGGCTTTGTGTTCCCGGAAAAAGATAGCTTGTTCCCATTACCGCCCCGGCTGCACAGGCCATTACAATAGCCGTTAATTCCAGCAGGCCATGAATCATTACCGCTAATACAAAACCGGTTCCGTAACCTTTGGCAAAAAACATATAGTTAAACACGCCTACCCGCATAGCTTCTTTGCCAAGTGCCTGCAACGAAAAAATGCCCAGGATAATTCCTTTTCCAAAAACCATAAACGAAACAATGATGTTGTTGATCATGATTCCAATCCACATAAAAAACGAATTGCCGCCTTCGTAAATACCAAATGGATTTCCCTCAGCAATATTTTTTTCTGTTTCATCAACATACCTGTTGCCAAACACTTCCCGTATAAAAGTCGGGTCTTGCTTAGCGGTAAAAAAACCTACCGTATAAAAAAGTGCAAAGATGAAAAAAGAGAACAGCATGATCCGCCAATGTCTATATACAGTCAGCGGCACATCATACTTCCAGAAGCGCAGCAGGCGGTTATTTTCCTCCCTGCGGTTTTGATAAATGCCCAAATAAATTTTAGAGGCCAGCGCATTAATGTATCTGGTTGCCCGGCTTGTGGGATAATACGTTTTTGCATAGCTCAGGTCATCCACAAGCTGCACAAAATCCTTCGCAGTTTCATCCGCATCGGTGCTCAGGCCCTGTTGTATTTTTTCCCAGCGGGATTTATTCTTTTTTATGAAAAGGCCTTCTCTCAGGTGAGGTAATTTAAGGTGGTAAAATACGATGTAGGTTTGAAAGTGCAAGGGAAGATTTTAAGGGATATTTGACTGAACTACATCCCAAAAAATTATATTTGACCTATGAGCACTGTGCGTATCGCTACCAATTTTAATATTGATATAGAGTTTACCGCTCCGCCATTTTATCGTCGCGCAGGCGCCTGGATCATTGATATGATCGTGTTGATCTTTTATAGCATTATCGCTACAAATATTTTACACTCGTTCACCAGCACTATTAACCGAGAGGAAGGGGGCAACGTTACTGTGTGGGCCATTTCCCTGTTACTTATGCTACCTTTTATTTTATATCATGTAGTGCTGGAGGCCACGATGAATGGCCAAAGCATTGGCAAAAAAATAATGGGAATTAAAGTTGTTTCTGAAAATGGCGGAAGGGCTTCCCTCAGCCAGCTAATTATTCGTTGGCTCATTCGCACTTCCGATTATACATTACTTATCATTATTGTATTTATTCCTAATGCAAGTAGCATAGGTCCGCAGATTTACTGGGGTATCGCAGGCGCCCTTGCCTTGCTGATCGCTGATTTAGTTTTAGTAAATATCCGCAAGCAACAACGCCTTGGCGATATTCTGGCTCACACGGTTTTAATCGACATAAAACAAAAAGAAAAGCTAACGGATACTGTTTTTTTAGAAGTAGCTGACAGTTACGTTCCGCAGTTTCCGCAAATTATGCAACTCAGCGACAGGGATATTAATAGTTTAAAAGGAATTATTGATGTGGCGAAAAAACAAAAGGATTACAACATGGCTTACGCAGCGTCTGAAAAAATAAAAGCGCATCTAAAAATTAATACCCACTTAGAACCGGAAGAGTTCCTGGAAGTGCTGCTGAAGGACTATAATTATCTTTCTACGAACTAATAAAAACAATAGGCAATATGCAGTTTTCAGTAGAGGCACTGATTGCATATTGCCTATTGCTAATTGCCTATTTGTTTTTAATACGCTCTTGCAAATAAAACGCGTTGTGAAGATGGCTTTCCCGTTAAAATGCACTTCCCTTCTTCCTGTAAATTATTTAATGGAATACATCGGATAGTAGCTTTCGTTTTTTCTTTGATAGCTTCCTCCGTTTCAGCTGTGCCATCCCAATGCGCTGAAACAAAACCGGCTTTTGTATCCAGCACCTTCTCAAATTCTTCCCAACCATCTACCTGGGTTGTATGCTCTTCTCTAAAATTTAATGCACGGTTGTATAAATTCTCCTGGATTTGGACAAGTAAGTCTTTAATATGTTCTGCCAAGTTTTCTAAAGCAACTGAAGTTTTTTCTTTTGTATCCCTTCGTGCCACTTCCGCTACACCATTTTGTAAGTCTCTTGCACCAATAGCTACACGTACGGGAACTCCTTTTAATTCATACTCGGCAAACTTCCATCCCGGGCGGTTATTATCATTGTCATCATACTTCACACTAATGCCTGCTGCTTTTAGGTCCTGCATTAGTGCAATTACTTTTTCATCTATTTGGGCCTTTTGTTCATCGCCCTTGTAGATGGGAACAATTACAACCTGTATTGGTGCAATCCGTGGCGGAAGCACCAGGCCATTATCATCGCTATGCGCCATTACAAGTGCGCCAATTAACCGTGTACTTACGCCCCAACTTGTTGCCCACACATACTCCTGCTTATTTTCCTTACTTAAATATTTTACGTCAAAGGCTTTTGCAAAATTTTGTCCCAGGAAATGCGAGGTACCCGCCTGTAAGGCTTTGCCGTCCTGCATCATGGCTTCAATACAATAGGTATCTTCTGCGCCTGCAAAGCGTTCGGCTGGTGTTTTTACTCCGCGGATAACAGGCAATGCCATATATTCTTCCGCAAAAGTGGCATACACTTCCAGCATCCTTTCTGTTTCTTCAACTGCTTCTTGTTTAGTAGAATGAGCTGTATGCCCTTCCTGCCATAAAAATTCAGTTGTTCGCAAAAACAATCGTGTGCGCATCTCCCAACGAACTACGTTCGCCCATTGATTGATAAGAAGAGGCAAGTCGCGGTACGATTTAATCCAGTCTTTATACGTATTCCAGATGATAGCTTCGCTTGTTGGCCGAACCACCAGTTCCTCTTCCAGTTTTGCCTCCGGATCCACCATCAGCTTCCCCGGTTTTGAAGGATCGTTTTTTAAACGATAATGCGTGACCACTGCACATTCTTTTGCAAAGCCTTCCGCATTTTTTTCTTCTGCTTCAAATAAGCTTTTAGGGACGAACAGCGGGAAGTATGCATTTTGATGGCCGGTATCCTTAAACATTTTATCCAGCACATCACGCATGTTTTCCCATAGCGCAAAACCATAAGGTTTTATTACCATGCAGCCCCGAACGGCGGAGTAATCCGCTAACCCGCTTTTCAGCACTAAATCGTTATACCATTCCGAATAATTTTCCGCACGGGAAGTCAGTTCTTTGCTCATTTTTTAGTCGTAGTTTGTGGTTCGTTGTTTGTAGTTGTTGCTCTTTGATGAAGGCGATTTATGCTTTATAAAATCAAAAATATAAAACACAAAACCCTGAATTTGAATTGTCTTTTGTTTAACAGCAAAATGAATGAAATTTACTCTGTTGATGGCAAAAATAACAGTAACCTCTAAATCATTAGCCATGAAATCTTATTTACCTCTTCTTTCTTTAGCACTTGTTTTTGCGGGTTGTTCTACTTCGTATCAAACCGGGCAAACTCCTGACGATGTTTATTTTTCTCCTGAACGTCAGCGTGACGAATACGTTCGCGTAGAAGAAAAGAATGACCGCCAGTATCGAAATAGCGACTATCAAATTTCGGAAGTAGAAAGGGAAGACCGCTACCTGCGCATGAAAACAAGTTATCGCCGCTATTCCATTTTGGATAATTACGATACATATGGTTATAGCGGAAGCAATTACTATCGTTATAATGATTACTACCGTAACAATAATTATAACTGCTACAATACCAATTGGAATTCGAAATGGGGTTCTTACAATCCGTACTATTATAATCCTTACTACAGCAATCCTTATTACTCAGGTTATGTAGCAGGCAATGTAAGACCGGTTTATAACAAGCCACGCGGCAGCAACTTGAATATCTATAACGGGAATAACAATCCTAATACTTACAACACGCCGTCTAAGGGAAGAACATCAAACAACTCTTCCAACAACAACAATAATTACAATGGAAGCGGAACAAATGCCGGCGGATTTTTAAGGGATGCATTTGGCGGCTCCAGCAATAAAAGTTCGACCCCTTCAAATTCAAATTCGAGTTCTTCCAGTTCATCAACCCCGGCCCCAAGCAGCAGTTCTTCCAGCAGTGGAACTACCAGTGCACCGGCCAGGAAATTTTAATCAAGGATAAAATAAGTTAAAAGTGATTCACTACTACTGATGCCCTAAATCCCATCAGGTGTCTCGCTCATGCCTCTACTGTTATAACCTAAACTCTTTTTTATGAAACGAATACTACTCTTGTTTTTGGGTTCTGTAATTAGTTGTTATCTCATGGCCCAGGAACCTGCGGATGCCTTACGCAATTCTTGGAATGTACAAAGCGGTACGGCAAGGGTACAAGCCATAGGTGGGGCTATGGGTTCGTTAGGAGGAGATATAACTGCTACGTTTGTAAACCCTGCAGGACTAGGATTTTACCGTACCGGGGATTTTGTTTTTACGCCTACTTATAGTTTCGGGAAAACAGGAGCTACGTATCTTGGACGTAAGGAAGAAACTAAAACAAACAAATTTGCTATTGGAACCTCCGGTGTTGTTTGGGGTAGTAATGAAAATAATAAAAAACGCAGTTCAGCAATCAGCTTAGCTGTTAACCAGGTGGCCGACTTTAAAAGTGACATTTTATACCGGGGTCAAAACAACAGCAACTCCTACTCGCAAAAATTTTTAGATGAGTTAAAGAACAACAACATTAAAGACGGAAACTTTGCTTCCAATAATTTACCGTTTGGTACCTCATTAGCTTTTCGTACTTATTGGATTGATACTGTCGGAGGCGGAACCAATGGCAATTTTCAATTTCAATCCCGTGCGCCAATAGCAACCGGCTTATTACAACAAAATACGATTACAACACGTGGAGGCATCACAGAATTTTCGCTTGGTGTTGGAGTGAATTTGAATGACAAGATTTTAATTGGTGGCGCTATCGGCGTTCCCGTAATGCGTTTTGAAAAAGATGCTGAATTTGTAGAAGCTGATGCCACACCAAATCCAGGTAATAAATTTGAAGACGCAATCTATACGCAAGGACTAACAACTACCGGTATTGGTTTTAATTTAAAAGGCGGCATAATTTATAAACCAAAAGAATTTTGGCGTTTAGGTTTTGCATTTCACTCACCAACTGTGTATAGTTTGACTGATAAGAACACAGCGGAAATTACAACTAATACTGAAAGCTATCAAGGTAGCTTAAATTCAAAATTAGAAGATATTACCAATGCTGCTTCCGAGTTTAAGTACATGCACATAACCCCGCTAAAATTAATTGGCAGTGTATCGTATGTCCTGCGGGAGATACAAGATGTAACAAAGCAAAAAGGATTTTTAACAGCAGATGTTGAGTATGTATCTTATCCGATGTCGTCTTATTTTACCGATGACGAAAATGGAGTAGCCGACCAGGATACAAAAGATTATTTGAAAACATTGAATACCGCTATTGGCAATGCCTATAAAGGCGCATTTAATTTTAGGGCTGGTGGAGAACTTAAGTTTACTACTCTTATGGTTCGTGCAGGTGTAGCTTACTATGGTAATCCATACAAAGACATTAACGATGAAAAAGGGCATCGCTTAAATTTAAGTGGTGGCTTAGGTTATCGCAATAAAGGATTTTTTATTGATGCCACTTATGTTCATAACATGACAAAAGATGTAAACACTGCTTATCGTTTACAAAATGCAGAGTATTATTATGCTGACATAAAAAACACTATGGGTAAAGTTTTGTTAACTGTCGGTTTCAAAATATAGACCTGTTTTTATCAGGTAAATAAAGGCTATTCAAAGGAATGGCCTTTATTGTTTGTTGTAGTTGATTTGCTCTATTGAGGATGAAATTCTACAACCTGATTTCCTAAACTATTTCTTTATTATAATTTTATTGCAAAACATTGCTGGCATGTAAATAGCATTTAATACAGCATGATTAAAAACATTGAAGAAGTAAGCTGTGCCTTTTTGCACAATGTCGATTTATTATGCTTTTCGCATTTGAGATGGGGATTCGTATTTCAGCGACCGAACCATTTACTAAGCCGCTTCTCAAAACATCAACGTGTTTTTTTCATAGAAGAGCCAATCTTTGTTGACGGCGAAGAGACACTACATATAGAAAATTATAATGAAAATTTATATGTGGTTACGCCGCATCTAAAACATGGGCTGAACGAAGATGAAGTTAATAAGCGACTGCAAAAAGTGATTTCAAGCCTCATATTACAAATGCAGGTGAAAAGGTATTATAGCTGGTACTATACTCCGATGGCATTACCGTTTACAGAGCATTTGAACCCTGAATTGGTTATTTATGATTGCATGGATGAATTATCTGCATTCAAATTTGCTCCCTCTGATATTACACAACGCGAAAAACAATTATTTGCAAAAGCAGATATTGTATTTACAGGAGGCCATAGTATTTATGAGCATAAGAAAACTGCACATCATAATATTTATTCTTTCCCAAGCAGTATAGATAAAAACCATTTTGGCAAAGCAAGAAAAATTAAGACGGATCCTGCAGACCAGGCGCATATTCCTTACCCACGTTTTGGCTTTTTTGGCGTGATAGATGAACGCTTTGATGTTGAAATGATTGATGCGGTAGCGAAAGCAAAACCCGATTGGCATTTTGTTCTATTAGGACCTGTTGTAAAGATTGATCCTGCAACATTGCCACAATATGAAAACGTTCATTACCTCGGCGGAAAAAGTTATGACGAATTACCCTCTTACATCGCCGGATGGGATGTAGCTACCATACCATTCGCAATTAATGATTCAACACGGTTTATCAGCCCGACAAAAACTCCGGAATATTTGGCTGCAGGTAAACCTGTTATCTCAACTCCCATTCGTGATGTTGTGTCTCCTTACGGCAATAATGGATTAGTGCATATTGTATTTAATGCCGACGAATTTATTACTGCTGCCGAGGTTGAATTAGCAAAAAAGAGAAAAGCATCATGGCGTAAAAAAGTAGATGAATTTTTATCTGGTAATTCCTGGGATAGAACCTGGAGCCAGATGGTTAGAAATATAGAAGCTACCGTATCACAAGGCACGACTACTTTAAAAACAGGAACTGAAAAGAAGGTTTACGTTTAATTGCATGACTGTTGTTTGTCAAGTGCAAGCAACGCTAAAAAAGAAACATCTTTTTTATAATGCAAGATGAACATGTATGACAGAAAGTAAAAACATTCCTCAGCTCTGGGGCGGAATTGAGTGCACTATAAACAGGGTTCAAGATAATTTTTTTGATCAGCTGGATTATTCTCAACATTATAGCCGGGCTACGGATTTAGAACTTCTTGGCGATACAGGTATTGAGAAAATCCGTTATCCTGTTCTTTGGGAAAAACATCAACCTAAAAAAGATACATCGATAGATTGGAGCGAAACAGAAAAAAAATTACAAGATTTACAAGGAAGGGGAATAGATGTGATTGCGGGTTTGGTTCATCATGGAAGCGGCCCGGCTTTTACTAATTTACTGGATGAAAATTTTCCTTACCTGCTAGCAGATTATTCTCAAAAAGTAGCGCTACAATTTCCCTGGATAAAATACTACACACCAGTTAACGAACCCCTGACTACAGCTCGTTTTAGTGGCTTGTATGGGTTGTGGTACCCGCACAAAAGCGATGATGCTTCCTTTTTGCGAATGTTAATTAACGAGGTGAAGGGAATTGTACTTTCCATGCAGGCTATCCGTAAAATAAATCCGGCAGCTAAACTTGTTCAGACTGAGGATCTTGGCAAAACTTACAGTAAAAAATCATTGGAATACCAAGCCCGTTTAGAGAATCATCGGCGGTGGTTGACCTACGATTTACTGTGTGGTAAAGTTGATAAGAAACACCCGTTATGGAAGTATTTTATCAAGCACAAAATAACTCCAGAAGACTTGGCTTTTTTTCAGGAGAATGTTTGCGTCCCGGATATTTTTGGCTTCAATCATTACCTCACCTCGGAACGGTTTTTAGACAGACGCATTAACCGTTATCCTAAAACCACGCACGGTGGTAACGGGTTGCATACGTATGCAGATGTTGAGGCAGTTCGCGTTGAATTAAAAGAAGAAAGCGGGATTGAGGTATTATTAAAAGAAGCCTGGGACCGATATAAAAAACCCATAGCAGTTACAGAGGTTCACCTTCATTGCCATCGCGAAGACCAATTGCGTTGGTTTAAACAAGTATGGACAAGCTGCAGAAAGCTTTTAACAGAAGGGATTCAGATTGAAGCAGTTACCGCATGGGCAATGTTAGGATCTTATGGATGGAACAAATTATTGACAGAACCAGGTGGTGAATATGAGCCAGGGGTATTTGATGTTCGTAGTGGCACACCGCGGCCTACGGCATTAGCAAGGTATTTAAAAGATCTTTCATCACAGGAAGTAATAGATAGACATTCGCTTTCAAATGATGTCGGCTGGTGGCAGCGCAGCGATCGCTTTTTTCATAGGCCTTTACTCATACATAATCGTATTCCAACTGTTCCAAAAAATGGTAGTCCTATCTTGATCATTGGCAAAACAGGCACACTTGGCAGATCATTTGCGAAGCTTTGTACACGACGTTTCTTGCCCTATAAATTGTTAGGCAGGCAGGATTGTGATATTTGTGATATAGACTCTGTAGAAGCGGCTATACAACTCCACAAGCCCTGGGCAATTATTAATGCGGCTGGTTTTGTTCGGGTAGATGATGCTGAAGCCGAGCCTGAACAATGTTACCGGGAGAATACAAAAGGACCCGAAACCCTGGCCATCGTTTCTAAGAGACATGGCATTAAGCTAATTAGCTTTTCCAGTGATTTAGTTTTTGATGGCGCTAAAACAACCGCATATATAGAAGACGACATTACCAATCCACTAAATGTTTACGGTAAATCAAAAGCTGAGGCGGAAAAGGCAGTGTTAGAAAATAATCCTTCCGCATTAGTTATTCGTACAAGTGCCTTTTTTGGCCCATGGGATGAATATAATTTTGTGCATTATGTACGAAAAAGTTTATCGCAATATGAAAGAGTGCATGTTGCAAACGATGTCGTTATCTCTCCTACTTATATACCTCATTTAGTAAATGCAACGCTGGATCTATTAATGGATGATGAATCCGGCATCTGGCATTTAGCTAATAATGGCGAAATAACCTGGGCTGATTTAGCCTACGAGGTCGCAGGCAGATTCAGATTGAACAGGCAGTACATAACATCAATAACAAATCAAGAATTGAACTACCCGGCAAAGCGGCCAATGTATA
>JAQBNG010000177.1 GCA_028288675.1 Flavisolibacter sp.
TACAATTCGTGGCGGTTCCGGTGAATTAGCAGAAAAGCAAGCCGGTGACGCTAAGACTGGCTTAACAAAAGACTATGCATTTGACTATAGCTTAGGGTTAGCCGAACCGATTGTAATGATGGTACCACGAGCTTTTGGCGGCAGCAGCGGCCGAGAAGAAGTCAGCCAGGAAGAGTCAAAGGCAATTGAAGCAGCAAGAGCAATGCCCAAGGAACTGCAACAGCAAATGCCCTTGGCTTATTATTGGGGTGGCATTGACGGCGCTGGTGGGACATCTGGCCCCCCTTATGTAGGTGCTATTATCTGCTTTTTAGCCATTATTGGATTCTTCATTTTAGACGGCCGCTACAAATTGTGGATATTAGCTGCATGTGTGTTAGCCATCTTAATGAGTTGGGGTAAATATTTCCTTGGCTTTAATACTTTACTTTATGATTTTCTACCGCTTTATAATAAGTTTAGGGCGCCTTCTATGATCCTGGTTATTCCTCAATTACTGTTGCCACTGATGGCGGTGCTAACTGTTCAAAAAGTTGCTTCGGAAAAAGAGAAACATCCTTTTGTTCCTTACTTTAAAAAAGGATTGATTGGCGTTGGTGCTGTAGTGGCTTTGCTGCTGGTTTGTTATGTTGCATTTGATTTTAAAAGCGGAAGAGATGCAGAACTTTTAAAGCAGGTGGCTTCGGCCAACCAGCCGCAGTTAACAGAAGCAGTACGGGGTTTTTTTGATGGCATGGTGGCTGATAGAAAAGGATTGATGCTATCAGATATTTTTCGCACCATTGGCTTTTGTTTGCTTGGAGCTGGTGTTTTATACCTTGCCATCAGAAAGATAATAAACCCTTTAGTGCTCGGTGTTGTTCTTTCAATTATTGTTTTAATTGACCTGTTGCCTATTGACAGTAAATATTTAGGGAAAGAAGATTACCAGGAACCTGCAGAGAATGAAGCTGGCTTTATACCCAATGCAATGGACCAGGAAATCCTCGCCGATAAAACTTACTTCAGGGTTTTTAATTTATACAATCCTTTCAACGAAAATTTTACAGCTTATCATTTTAACGCGGTTGGGGGTTATCACCCGGCAAAACTGCGCATATACCAGGAGCTGATTGAAAAACAGTTATCGCAGGAGCTAAGTGCTGTTGGTGCAGCTTTGCAAAGCAATCCTTTAGCACTCGACTCTGTATCTATACCGGCGCTTAATATGCTAAATACAAAGTACATTATTGCAAAAGATCCTAACTCCGGGCTTACCCAATATAAGCAACAAAACAATGGCGCTTTAGGCGCGGCGTGGTTAGTAAAATCGTTGAAGGTTGTAAAAGACGCCAAAGAAGAAATGGCTGCTTTTGCCATGCTCAATCCAAAAGATACCGCTGTTATGCAGCAATCTTTCCGTGGTAAAATAACGGGTGCTGCCAACTGGACGGGTGCGGGGACAATCACCTTAGATAAGAATGATAATGACATTGTCAATTATTCTTTCAACAGTAACGAAGAGCAGTTTGCGGTGTTCAGCGAAGTGTATTATGAACCAGGATGGAAAGCTTTTGTTGACGAAAAAGAAGCACCTATTGTAAAAGTGAATTATGTACTTCGTGGATTACAAGTCCCGGCTGGCGCTCATAAGATTGTATTCAGGTATGAGCCGCAGGATTTTTATACAGGTAAAAAGCTGACTACGATATTCAGTATCGCACTGTTGCTATTGGTTGCAGCAGCAATATTTTTTGAATGGCGCAACCGCAAGCAAACGGCAACATTAAAGTCTTAAGTGTTGTTTGGTATAAGGTGCTGCCGCCAAAGTTTGGCGGACAAAAAGCAGTAGCGCTATTTAATGAATTTCTCGGACGTTATGTTGAAGTAGTTTGCTTATGTTCAAAGAATAATTCCGTAGTAAATACATCTTATAAAATTGATGCTTCATTGCCTGTGAGCAAGACACAATTTCTTAATCCTCTTGTTTGGCTAAAGATTTACCGCGTTGCCAAACAAGAGAAATGTACGCATCTTATTCTAGAATTTCCCTATCATGGGGTAGCGGCGATTATCTGTAAAAAGCTGCTGGGGATTAAATTGATTGTTGATACCCATAATATAGAATACCTGCGGTTTAAACAACAAAAAAAGTGGTGGGCAGGGTTACTTTATCATTTCGAAAAGTGGACGCTGAAAAACTGCGATGCCGTGTTTTTTAAAACGGATGCAGACAAAACTATCGGTGTAAAACGATTCGGCTTGTATGAGCAAAAAATCGCGATTATTTCTTATGGTGTTGAGCAGGCAAAGAACAGCACCAAGGAGGATACAAAAGAAATTTTACGTCACCGTCATGATATAGAAAAAGATAAAAAATTAATTTTGTTCGCCGGCACGTTAGATTATTTACCTAATGCAGAAGCGGTTCTTTCAATTGTTAAAGACCTTGTTCCTTCATTGAATAAATTGTCTTTTAAGTATAAAATAATTATCTGTGGAAGAAATCGTTTGAAAGGCTTTGAATATCTCCGGCTACTACAGAATGAAAACACAATATTCGCTGGTGAAGTGGCTGATATAGAAACTTATTTTTTAGCGGCAGACGTTTTCATCAACCCGGTTTTAATGGGCAGTGGCATTCAAACAAAAACGATGGACGCACTTTCTTATCATCTAAATGTTGTTTGTTTCAAAAATATGCAGGGTGAAATTAATCATGTTGAAAATAAACTGTTTCAGGTTGAAAATGGAGATTGGACTGCCTTCGCAAAAGAAGTTTTGAACGCTTCAAAACGTTGCGATGAAACACAAACTGCTTTTTTTACTACCTATAATTGGGACGCTATTGCAAACACTGCCTACAAAAAAATAGCTGCCTTATAATGCCATCAGTTTCTGTGATACTACCAGTTTACAACGCAGCACCTTTTTTAAAGGAAGCTATTGACAGCATTCTTGTACAAACTTTAACCGATTTTGAATTGCTTCTCATAAATGACGGCTCAACTGATGGCTCTGAGAGTATCATTGAATCGTATGCCGATGAACGTATCCGTTATATAAAAAATGTGAAAAATTGCGGTCTTATATTTTCTTTAAACAAGGGTATTGAGATGGCGTGCGGCGAATGGATTGCACGCATGGATGCTGATGATATTGCCCTGCCCCAACGTTTAGAGAAACAGGTGTCATTTCTTTCTACAAACTCAGTTGATTTATTGGCTACAACAGTAAAGCTGATTGATAAGGATGGCAGGCCTTTGGCAGACTGGAAAGATGACATAGCAAACACAACTGCTTGCCAAATAAAAAAATTCTTACCAAAGAATAATTGCATAGCGCACCCAACTGTTATGGGCAGGGCAAAGCTTTTTAAAAAATACAAGTATCAACCGGACCTTACCGGCGAGTATAAATATGTTCACAATCAAAAATATTCTGAGGACTATGATCTATGGCTTCGGCTGTCAGCAGACGGTGTTATAATTGAAAAGCTAACGGAACCGCTACTTTTTTACCGTGTACTTACTACTTCAATAACCAGGTATAGAAAAGTCAATATATTTTACCGGTTGGCCAATGTGAAATTTCGTTTCTTTCGGCAGCAGTTAAAAAACGGGCAGCTGTCATCATTTAATTGTGCTGTTTTTTTGTATGCCTGTTTAGATTTGGTGAAAGCGGTAGGTAAAGAGGTAAAAGCCTTACTAAAATGATAAAGGGAAAAGCAGGCGGATAATTTTGAATCAAGCTTTTGCGAGTAATAAAATGCCTGATCTGCTGCTGCTTTACCCAATTCATTCGGCTTCATTACACAATCAGGCATGCAATATCTGTTTCAGAAAAGAGAATAATAGGTTACAAATGTTTTTTTATTATTAGATTTTACATTACAATGAAAAATATATTAGGGCTGAGATTAATCGCTATTTTGGGCAAAATTTATTGAATGAAAAGAGCGCTTTTCCCTATTTTATTGTTTTTATTTTTTGCTGGAACCAGCATGGCTCAATTAGGTATAGGAACAAGCAATGTGGATTCATCGGCAATGCTGGATGTTGTTAGCAACAACAAGGGATTTCTCCCTCCCCGGATTACATTGTCTGCATTAAATATATCCGCTCCTGTCACTAATCCCGCTACCGGCCTATTAATTTACAATACTGCAACCTCTGGTACCGACTCAAATGCAGTAACTCCCGGCTACTACTATTGGAGCGGAACTATGTGGAGTTCAATCTCAACAAAAGGCAAAGCTGTTGGAGATATGCAGTATTGGAGTGGAAGGCAGTGGACTAATATTCCGGTTGGTGCTAATGGTTCTGTTTTAACCTTATGCAATGGTGTTCCAAAATGGGGTAGTTGTTCTGATTCAATTATTTTAAACAGTGGATCAGGTGGCCATGCCATATATGTGACACATAATGATTCAGACCCAAGTTGGGCTGACGGGAATGTTTTTACTAACACGAACGTTTACAGGGAACTTGCTATTGCTGCCAGTACAAATGCCGGTGCTACTATCATTTCCAGGGCGTATATAGCTTTTGATATGTCTGCCTTACCTGCTAATGCAAACATAATTTCTGCAAAGCTTTCTCTTTATGGTTTGCCCTCATGTAATACAATACCACAAGGTAATGTTGGTGCAAATAATATAATGATTCAACGGGTTACCGATAATTGGAATCAAACTACAATAACATGGAATACCCAGCCGCCAACCACTACAGCAGGGCAAATTGAATTGCCTCCTACTACTGCTACCTTTAATTATAACGTCATAGGAATTGATGTTACCGCCTTGGTTAAGGACATGAGACAACAAACTCCTACTAAAACCGGAGGGTTTTGTTTAAAGCTGAAAACAGAATCTATCTGGAGGTCAGTTGTATACTCAAGTAATAGGAATGAAGATGTTTCAAAGAGACCAAAGCTTGAGATCATTTTTCAATAAATTAGGCGTTTTTTACTTTACTAAAAGAGTGAACCCGGTTCATTCTTTATTTTTATATGATGTATAAGTTCCTTATCCTTAAGCGTTGCATTGAGTCAGTGATGATGTATCCGTTTATTTTGATTGGGCGGATTGCGGGAAAATTTAGCAAACACAAGGAGTTTGATATTTATTTCTTTTTCCCATTTCATCATGTAGGCGGCGCGGAGAAAGTTCATTACCAGGTAGCACAAACATTCGCAGGCAAGAATGCAGTCATCTATTTTACACGAAAGTCTAAAAAGGAAAGCTTTTTTGAAGAATTTAAAAAGACAGGATTTGTTATAAGGGATATTTCAAAGTTCACCGATAACAAGCTGATCTACCCAATGAGTTTTATTTTTCGGGGGATAGTTAGCTACAGGATTAATTGCCAAAAAGTTCGCCCGATTGTATTTAATGGCCAAAGCAATTTTGGTTATAAAATTTCACCTTGGATTTCCCCTTTTGTTCCTCAGGTAGATTTAATACATGCTCTATGTTCCTTTTCTAAAATACGCATACCTTTTCTCCGATTCTACCGGAAATCTGTAACTGTAAGCAAAGAAATTATTCAAAAGCACGAGGAATTGTATAAGAAGTATAGCATGCCTACAGCAATTATTGATAATATCCAGGCAATAAATTATGGCATTGAATTACCTAAGCGTGTCGACAAAGAAATAAGAAAAGAAGGTTTAAACGTTTTGTATGTTGGTCGTGGATCGGAAGAGAAAAGAATTCATTTGATTGCACTCATTGCAAGAGAAATTTCAGTGATAGACACAACCATTAAGTTTAATTTTTTAGGAGATGTAAGGAAATTTATTCCCGAAGATTTACTGCAATACTGTACACTTTTGGGAAGCATAACAAATTCTGAAGAAGTAGATGACATCTATAAAAAAAATGATGTTTTGTTAGTTACCTCTTCAACCGAAAGCGGCCCGCTGGTAGCATTGGAAGCAATGCTTAGAGGGTTAACCGTGATTGCGACACCTGTAGGTATCATTAATGAACACATTTCAAACGAAAAAAAATGATTTACCTTTTCAACTATAGAAGATGAAGATCTGATTATTAGGGAAGCCGTAGATTATATCATGCAAGTAAAAAATAAGCCTGCATTGAGGGCTGAAATTGCAAAAAATAATATGGATTATGGATATGCAAACTTTGGAATTGAAGTCTTTCAAAGTAATTACAAAACTTTATTCTCATCACTCCAAACATCCATTTGAAAAAGCTATTGATTATAACCTATTACTGGCCACCAAGCGGTGGTGCTGCTGTACAGCGCTGGCTTTCTTTTGCTAATAAGCTGGCAGATAAGAACTATACTGTGTACGTTTTAACTGTAGATGAAAACTATGCAACCTACCAGCTAAGAGATGAAAGTTTGCTTAAACAGGTCAATCCTTCCATTGAGGTTTACACAACTAAAACCAGTGAGCCCTTCAAAGCATTTACTTTTCTTTTTGGAAAAAAGAGTATGCCTATGCCAGCTTTTTCCAATGAAACAAATGCCTCGTTTATTAAGAAAGCAAGCCGTTTTATAAGAGGCAATTTCTTTATTCCAGATCCACGAAAAGGATGGAAGCGGTTTGCTGTTAAGAAAGCTGTTGCTCTTATTCAGAAAGAAAATATTCATTGTGTAATTACAGCGGGGCCACCACATTCGACTCACTTTATAGGTAAGGAGTTAAAAGAAAGTTTAGACATTTATTGGATAGCCGACTTTCATGATTTGTGGACTGATGTGATTTATTATGACATGTTGTATCATTTGCCAATAATAAAACGCCTTGATAAAAAACTGGAAAGAACAATTTTAGAAACTGCAGATTTAATTTTTACGGTCGGCGATAAATACAAAGAAAAGCTACTGTCAAAATCAAACAAAATTATCCCTGATAATATTAAAATTTTGAGAATAGGATACGAAGAAATTTTTTTTGACCACCAAACTGCAGTCACGTTACAAGATCAGTTCATAATAACATATACTGGCACAATAGCCAATTTTTACCAGCCGCAGGTTTTTATTACAGCTTTAAAAGGAGTTACTGATAAATTTCCTGAAGTATCGTTTCGTTTACGGTTTGCTGGAATTTTATCTGGGGACATAAAAGAAGCAATCATTAATGCGGGCCTTAATTCTATCCTTGACGACTTAGGCTATCTTAGCCATCATGAATCGATCCTGCTTTTAGAAAATTCCACTGTGCTGCTGCTTGTTAGCCCGGTAACTAAGAATGAGGAAATGGTAATTCCTGGCAAAATTTATGAATACCTCGCCGCCAGAAAACCGATTATCAATATAACAAAACAAGGTTCGGAAACTGCTTCGTTAATAACCAATTGTCAAGCGGGAAAAACCTTTGAACGTAATCAACAGAGAGAGTTAGAAAACTATCTAACAGCGTTAGTTGAACAATGGAAAGTAAAAGGCACATTAGATATAAAAAACAATGAGCAACTCATTATCGAATACTCAAGAGATGCAATCACAGAACAACTAATAAAAACTTTACCTAATTAATACGAAGGTGCCTTTTCTAAATACATCGCCACAAATAGTCTTGGCCTTTATCCAATAAACATAGACGTCAGAAGGTTGAAGCACATTTTTATAAAAGCCATTCCAACATTGCGAAGGATTATCAGAGTGAAAAATTAATTCACCCCAACGATTATAAAGATTAAGTGAGAAGTTACTAACAGTTCCCCATTGCTTCACCCCAAAGCAGTCATTCTTACCATCATTGTTTGGTGTGAAAGCTGTTGCAACTGGAAAGCCATTTTCATTCGCTGTTATATTTACATTCACGGTAACGCTATCCCAAACCTCGCAACCATTTGACGTTGTAACAAATGCATAATAGGTTGTAGAGGTAGTTGGCGTGATAATAAGGATCCTGCTGGTAGAATCAGACAACCCTGCTGAGGGCCGCCACAAATATTTATTTCCAACACCTGCATCAAGTGATGCCTGGGCCATGAAGCAATTAATGTCGTTTGATTTTGTGATTTCAATATTTGGTTTATCAACCACCGGAAGGTTAATAAATAAAGAATCCTGTAAGTCACAGATCTCATCTTTTATAATTACTTTATAAAGCGTAGTAGACTGCGGGAAAGCTGCCGTGTTGTTGTCGAATGGATTGGCTAAAGTTGAAGAAGGTGACCACATGTAATTGCTGCCACCCGATGCTGATAGAAGCACTGTATCACCTTCGCATAGGACAGGCTTGGAAGCCCCTACTGTAAAGATTGGTTTTGGAATTACAGTTATTGTAACCGAGTCTTTAGCAGTACAATTATTGATACTGGTTACAGTTAGATAATACTTAGTTGTAATGTCAGGGGTGGCTATTTTTATTGCAGCTGTTGAATCGTAAAGGTTGATTGCTGGAAACCAAGAGTAAGTATTTCCACCACTTGCGGTTAAAACGGCTGCACCTGCTTTGCAAATGGTAGTATCATCGGATAAAGTTATTAAGGGTGAAAGCAAGGGACTGATAGTAATAGAATCCTTACCAATACAACCATCCTTTGTTACTGTAACATAATAGAGCCCATCCTGTTCAACAATAAACGTTTGAGTGGTTTGTCCATTTTGCCACAAATAGCTTGCGCCTGAATTACCTCCATCCAGTATCAAAATATCTGAATTACAAAGAGATGTATCAATACCAATGTTGACAAACGGTAAAACATTTGCACTAACAATAAAGGAATCAATATTTATGCATCCCCCGCTTGTAGATTGTACCCAATAAGTTCCGGCGCTCTTTACATAAATTGAATTTGCGGCACTTCCATTGCTCCATTGATTTCCAGCTGGCTTTGAAGAAGTAAGCAGTAAACTGTCGCCATTACAAAAACTTATATTCTGTACCGGAGTGTGTGTGTCACCTACAACAACTACTTGTTTACAATATGCCGATTGTGAGGGAAGACCTTCATCAACAGTTAAGTTAATATTGTAAGTTCCAGCTGCATTATATAATACTGGCAGCGGATTTTGGAGTGTTGAGTTAGGGATATTGGCATTCGTACATCCAGTAAATTTTAAACGTGTTATCGTGCTGTTGATCACATTCGGGATGAATGTATAAATATCTGGACCAACCCGGAAAAATTTTGAAAGACAATGAGGGAAATTCAAATTTCCAATGTTACCAAAACTGTTGGCTGTTGGTGTATTAATGACGCTACTTCCAAAGTCAAGTTTAATCAAATCATTAGAAGAAGCATTAATAATAAAGGCCAAATTTTGTCCGCAGTATTTTAAGACCTGTACATCCCAACAAGTATTTAGCTGCCCGCCTATGTTGCCAAGATTGACCCCGGTAGGAATATTTAATAATGAGTTACCAAAATTTAATCTGGTAAGTGTTGAGCTATTAGCATTGGTAACGAAAGCATACCAGTTACCGTTCTCTTTGAATGCACATACGCCTGTTGGGGCGGTAAGGCTACCAACATTACCAAGGTTGACACCCGAAGGTGTGTTAGTAAAGCTGGTTGTAAAGTCAAATCGGGTAATTGTATTATTTGATGTATTTACAGTAAGGCCATACCAGCGTGCATTGTCTTCAAAAATATATAAATCATGGGGGTAAGCCAGGTTTCCTATATTTCCCCAGTTGGTTCCGGTAGGGCTATTATTAGTAATATTATTTCCAAGACTGATTCTTACAATACCCGAAGCAGTGCCTCCGGCAGGGTCTCCTCCAACAATGATAACATACCAGTTGCCGCCTTGTTTCACAACTTGTACCCCTTCGGTATTGTTTGGTATTATACCTCCAACCGTTCCTAAATCAGTAACAGCCGGTGTATTCAGCAAACTATTACCAAAATCCAGACGCAATAATTTACCCGGGAAATTATTGGTTTGAAAGGCGTAGTAATTACCTGATTCATAAACATGGTCAATATAGACTGGGGTAGTTAATGCTGCTCCAGTATTTCCAATGTTTACACCTGTTGGTGCACTTGTGACATCAGCTACACAAAAATTCCAATAATAATCACTAGCGCCTACGGATATATTTGTAATGGGTACCGGGGTGTTCACACAAACAGTATCAGGTGTTAGAAATCCAGCACCAATATTTGGGCTGCATTGTCCGGAAATATTTGAATAATTACCATACAGCGCAGTAACCTCCTGTTGGTTAAGAGCCCGGTTGTACCATCTCACATCATCCATTAATCCCTTATAGGATTGCAAATCTGATTGCCACCAGTTGCCCAGGCGCAAATCACTATTACAAGAAAGAAACCCGTTAAAGCTTGTAGGCAAAGTTTTTTTCAAAACGCCATCAATAAAAATTTTGTGATTAATTCCATCGAAAGTTACTACTGCGCAATACCATTTGTTCCTGCAAATCCAATCTGTAGTACTCATGTAGCTTGAAGAACTTATGCTTGTGCAGGTGGAAGTGTTTCCAACAATATTTGAACCTATGCCTGGAAATGGTGGGTAATTGATAAAGAACTGGTATTGACCACCTCCTGTACCTCCAAAAGTGCTGAAATGTCTTTTACCAACAAGGCATTGAAGATTATCAGATTGTGTTTGAAACCAAATAACTAAACTAAAATTGGGTGTTGAAAATGCGCCGTTATCTAAAATCTTTATATAATCATCAATACCATCAAAAGAATAAGCGCTGTTTTGGTTTCCAAATCTATCAGTGCCTAATTGTACTCCATTCACCTGCAGACCATGATGTGAATTGCCGCTGGCATCGTTAGAGTTACCATCGAAAGAGTAGTAAGCTACTAAACCACTTGTTAGGTTGACCTGTGCTCTAAGAGCATGATCCAACAGAAGCAGGAAGAAACTAAATAGACAGCATCGGAAGATCATAAGGTCAGGTTAGCTTTGGTAAGTTCTCTAAAAGTAATGTTTAAAATGTCAGACAGTAGGCTGCATTTCATTTTGGTAGTACCTGTAAGCTTTTTGCAAACCTTCTTTCAACGAAATTTTATGTTTCCATCCGGCATTATGAATTCTTGTGCTGTCCATTAACTTACGAGGCGTGCCATCGGGTCTTTCACTATTGAAAACAATGGATCCTTTATAGCGTGTCACCTCTGCAATGGTTTCAGCAAGCTTTTTAATAGTAATTTCTTCTCCAGTACCCACATTTACAAATCCTTTTTCGTTATAGTTCTCCATCAAAAAAAAGCAGGCGTCTGCCAGGTCATCTACGTACATAAATTCACGTAACGGCGTACCTGTTCCCCAAATCTCCACTTCATTTAATCCTCCTTTTTCAGCAGTATCAAACTTGCGTAACA
>JAQBNG010000040.1 GCA_028288675.1 Flavisolibacter sp.
CAGTTAGTATAAGCCTCATGCAAAACAACAGCAAGTACAGTGGTGTAGTAAAAAAAGAGTACAACAGCATTACGGCAGAAAATGCGATGAAGTTTGGCGCCCTGCATCCATCCCAGAATGCATACAACTGGACAGATGCCGACTACCTCGTGAGCTTTGCGCAACTCAATAACAAACGCATACACGGCCACACCTTAAACTGGTACACTTCCCTGCCATCATGGGTTACCAATTTTGTCGGCGATTCTGCTGCGTGGGAGAATTTATTGAAGACACATATTCAAACCGTGGTTGCCCATTTTAAAGGAAAAGTAACATCCTGGGATGTAGTGAACGAGGACTTTGAAGACACAGGTATTCCAAGAAATAGTATCTGGCGGCAAAAGCTGGGTAACGATTATGTAGCCCGCTGTTTTCAATATGCACATGAAGCAGATACGGCTGCTCTTTTATTTTATAATGATTACGGCCATGAATACAGTGTGGCAAAAAGAACAGCTATCATCAACATGGTGATGTCGCTAAAAAATCGTGGTATTCCCATTCACGGTATTGGTATGCAGTTTCACATGACCTATACACAGTCTGATGCCAACATCAGTACCGCTATAAATAGTGCAGCGGCAACCGGTTTAAAAGTTCATATTTCTGAATTAGATATCCGGCTTAATAATGACAAGACATTTTCCGTCTTCACTTCTACATTGGCAGCTCAACAGGCAGCTAAATACAAATTTGTTGTACAAGCGTATAATACCATTCCCGCAAGTCAAAAATTTGGTATCACCACATGGAATGTAGGTGATGCCGATTCATGGATTCCTGCCTGGCAGGGAGCACCGGATTGGCCTTTACCATTTGATGCTAATTATCTGCGCAAGCCTGCGTATGCCGCCATAATAGAAGGCGCAAAATAAAAGAGTGAACATGCTGATGGCAGTATAAATTCCTTGCATGAATTCTATAAATCAATTTCACAAGCAGAGCAGCTACAGATAGACAGTTGCAGGCTGAGTAATCAGTCTGCAACTTCTTGAAAATGATTCACGATTAAGTCTTGCCCACCACTATTTACAGGTCTATTATTTTTCATTGGATGTGATGATAATTGGTAGCCAATAAACTAAAAAAATAAATGATGCTTTCAAACAAATCCCTGAAAAACTTACTGAGTTTATTTGTGATCTTACTTACTATAAATTCGGCAGCATATTGTCAAAGCTCCCTGCTGCAAAACATTTACGGTCGTAACATTCAAAGCCTTAATGGCCGCTGGAATTATATCATCGATCCTTACGAAATGGGTTACTATGATTACCGGCACATGCCCTTCGATCAGTCACCTTCAGGCAAAGGCGGTTTTTATGATGACAGGAAGCAAAAAGACAAAGGCGAATTGATAGAATACAATTTTGATCTGTCACCTAACATGAAAGTGCCTGGTGATTGGAATTCACAATCACAGAGGTTGGAATTATATGAAGGCACCATCTGGCTGCGTCAAAAATTCAATGCTGCCCCGCAAAGCGATAAAAAATATTTTCTCTATTTCGGCGCAGTTAATTATGAAGCGCATGTGTATCTCAATGGAAAGAAGTTAGGAATGCACAAAGGCGGTTTTACGCCTTTTCAATTTGATGTTACCGGCAAGCTGAACAAGGGTGAAAACTTCGTGGTGGTAAAGGCAGATAACAAACGTTTTCCTGATGAAATACCTACCGTGAATACGGATTGGTGGAACTATGGTGGCATTACCCGTGATGTTTTGTTGGCTGAAGTTCCGGCAACACATATTGCCGATTATAAAATACAACTGGCAAAAAATAGCCTTACCCGAATAGAGGGTTTTATACAATTGGAAGGTGCACAAAAGTTGCAAAGCGTCACCATCAATATTCCCGAAGCCGGTATTAAACAAACAGTAACCACCGATATATCGGGAAGAGCAGCTATCAGCATCCCGGTAAAAAAGATGACCTACTGGACACCGGAGGCTCCGAAATTATACAGTGTGGAAATAACCGGGGCAACTGATAAAATAACCGACCGCATTGGCTTTAGAACCATTGAAACAAGGGGGCAGGATATTTTATTAAATGGCAAATCAATTTTCCTTCGTGGTATCTCCATGCATGATGAAAACCCTTTAATTCCCGGACGTTTGCGTGGACAAGGCGACATGCGAATGATGCTGCAATGGGCTAAGGAAATGAGTTGCAACTATGTTAGGTTGGCGCACTATCCGCATAGCGAGGAGATGGTACGGCTGGCGGATGAAATGGGTTTATTAGTATGGGCAGAAGTGCCTGTTTACTGGACAATCTCCTGGCAAAATGCGGAAACGTATAACAATGCAGAGAAACAATTAAGTGACCTGATGATCAGGGATAAAAATCGTTCAAGCGTTATTGTCTGGTCGGTAGGTAATGAAACGCCGCTGAGCGATCCCCGTTTATTATTTATGAGTAAACTGGTTGCCAAAGCCCGATCACTGGATGATACAAGGTTAGTAGCTGCCGCGTTGGAAATTCATCGCGAAGGAAACTCCGTGATCGTAAACGATCCATTGGGAGAAAAGTTAGACCTCGTAAGTTTTAACGAATATGCCGGTTGGTATTGGAGCAATACAAAAGATATGCTCAATTATAAATTCAATATCAAGTATGATAAACCCGTAGTGATAACGGAGTTTGGTGCTGATGCGTTGGCTGGTTATCATGCGGATGATGAAACAAGATGGAGCGAAGAATACCAGGAGCTGTTGTATAAAAATCAATTTAAAATGTTGACGGCTATTGGAGGCCTTCGTGGTATGACGCCGTGGATTTTGGTTGACTTCCGTTCGCCACGGCGACAGCATCCTTACTTCCAGGATTTCTGGAACCGCAAGGGATTAATTTCCGAAACAGGAAAGAAGAAAAAAGCATTTTATACACTAAAGAGTTTTTATGATGAAATGCAAACTAAATATAAGTAAGCTGATGACTGAAAGTAGCGGTGTTGCATTTGCTTTGTTATTGACGATCTCTTCTTTTACTGCAATGGCACAACTCTCCAATGAATATTCTTTGAAGGTAGAATCCATGGTAGCCAACAGCGAAAAGAAAACGTATGGCGAATGGAAATGGTATCCAACAAGAACCATCGCAACACTTGATGGTTTTAAAATTGGTAAAGCGATCAAAGTAAATAAGTATGGTGCCCGTACAGATAAAAAAGTAAAAACAACTGGCTTTTTTCGTGCACAAAAAATTGACGATCGTTGGTGGATAGTAGATCCAGAAGGTTACCTGATGGTAAACATTGCATTAAATAATGTGGCAACCGCCGCGTCGGATAGCAGCCGTGAGCTAATGCAAAAGGCTTATGTTGGTAAAGAAGCATGGGCTACTAAAACAAAAGAGCTGATGGGCAACTTTGGCTTTAATGCTTTTGGTGCCTGGTCGGATAATGAAAGTTTTTTTAAAATTGAGAGTCAGAAGCATAAGCCTTTTTCTTATACGATCATTAAGGGTTTTATGAGCGACTATGGAAAGAAGCGTGGCGGTACTTACCAATTGCCGGGACATGTTGGTTATCCTGATAATACCATTTTTGTTTTTGATCCCCGGTTCGAAGCCTTTTGCGACGAGTACGCAAAGCCACTTGCCGCCAATAAGAATGACAGGAATTTATTCGGTTATTTTTCTGATAACGAGATGCCATTTCAGCGGTTATCATTAGACAGGTATCTCGCAAAAAAAGATACAACGGATCATGGTTACATCGCTGCTAACAATTGGCTTCGGGATAAAAACATCGCAGTAAAAGATATTACCGATAAGGAAAGAAATGCTTTTTTGGGTGTGATGGCAGAGCGCTATTATTCCATAGTTTCAAAAGCCATAAAAAAATACGATCCTAATCATTTATACCTCGGAAGCCGTTTTCATTCTTATGAGAAAAAAGTGAAAGAAGTTTTTGAGGCAGCCGGCAAATTTGTGGATGTCATCGCCGTGAATTATTACCGCGAATGGACACCGCTGAAAGAAGATGTTATCAACTGGGAAGCATGGAGTGGTAAGCCTTTCATCATTACAGAATGGTACACAAAAGGAGAGGATAGTGGTATGCCTAATTATTCAGGCGCCGGCTGGATTGTTCGTACACAAAAAGACCGTGGAGCATTCTATCAAAATTTTACGCTGGCTTTACTTGAATCAAAAAACTGCGTGGGCTTTCATTGGTTTAAATACCAGGATAATGATCCCTCAAATTTAAAGACCGATCCATCGAACCGCGACGCGAATAAGGGCATTGTAACATTAGGTTACGTTCCGTATAAAGATCTTGTTGATAAAATGCAGGAACTCAATAAAAATGTTTACAGTCTGATTGATTTTTTTGACAAGCGAAATAAAAAATAATGACGAAAAGACTAATCGGTTTTTCTGTTTTCATTTTACTGGTTGCGCATACTTCTTTTGGACAGCGAAAGACCATTACACAAAAAGTTGATTCCGTACTTCGCCTGATGACGCTGGAAGAAAAGGTTGGACAGCTCAATCAATATTCGGGCAGGGATTTAACGGGTCCGGCCAGTACTAAAAAAACCAATATGCTGGATGAAATAAGCAAGGGGCTTGTTGGTTCGGTATTGAATGTAAAGGGAGCAAAAGAAACAAGAGATGTGCAAAATGAGGCTATGCAGTCGCGACTGAAAATTCCTTTGTTGTTCAGTCTTGATGTGATCCACGGATACAAAACTGTTTTCCCTGTTCCACTTGCTGAAGCTGCATCATGGGATATGGAAGCCATCGAAGCATCGGCACATATTGCGGCAAAAGAAGCTGCTGCTTCGGGCATTCACTGGACGTTTGCACCCATGGTTGATATTGCCCGCGACCCACGATGGGGAAGGGTTATGGAAGGCGCCGGCGAAGATCCTTATCTCGGTTCTTTAATTGCACGTGCCAGGGTGAAAGGGTTCCAGGGGACAAAGCTGGGACGCACGGATGCAGTAATGGCTTGTGCTAAACATTTTGCAGCTTACGGTGGTGCCATTGCTGGTAGAGATTATAATGCTGTTGACCTAAGTGATCAGCAATTATGGGAAACCTACCTGCCACCTTTTAAAGCTGCGGTTGATGCGGGTGCGGCAACGTTCATGAATTCATTTAATACCTTAAATGGCATACCTGCAACTGGTAATGCGTACTTGCAGAGAGATATACTAAAAGGTAAATGGAAGTACACTGGTTTTATAGTAAGTGATTGGGGGTCTATTGGCGAAATGATACCTCATGGTTATGCAAAGGACGATGCTGATGCGGCACAAAAAGCAATCATCGCCGGCAGTGATATGGATATGGAAAGCCGTGCTTACAAAAGCAGTCTTGCGAAGTTGGTGAAAGAGACAAAGGTTTCCATCGCTTTGGTGGATGATGCAGTAAAAAGAATTCTGTATAAAAAGTTTGAGTTGGGTTTGTTTGATGATCCCTATAAGTTCTCGGATGTAGCGAGAGAACAGCAGGCATTGAATGATCCGCAACATAAATTGATAGCTAGGGGTGTGGCGCAAAAGTCAATTGTGTTATTGAAAAACGAGGCTTCTATTCTTCCCTTACAAAAAACGCTGCGTTCAATTGCAGTTATTGGTCCGCTTGCAGCATCAAAGAGAGATTTGGAAGGTGGCTGGATCGTGAAATCAGACACTACACAGGTTGTTAGTTTGCTGGAAGGAATTAAAAGCAAAGTAAGCAATCAAACAGTGGTGAACTATATACGAGGCTGTGATGCAAATAGTTCTTCAACCGAAGGTTTTGCAGATGCAATTAATGCCGCAAATAACAGTGATGTGGTGGTGCTTGCCATTGGTGAAACATGGGACATGAGCGGTGAAGCCAAATCAAGAACAGACCTTACTATACCGGGCGAACAGGTAGCACTATTTACTGCATTGAAAGCAACAGGTAAACCTGTTGTTGTTGTAATTATGGCAGGAAGGCCATTGATCTTTCCAATTGTTTCCGATAGTGCAGCCGCTATCTTATATGCATGGTTTGCTGGTACGGAAGGTGGTACTGCTATTGCAAACGTTTTATTTGGGGACTATAACCCATCAGGTAAATTGCCAATAACATTTCCAAGGTCTGTTGGACAAATCCCAATTTATTATAGCAGCTACAACACAGGCCGCCCGGTTACTAACGAAAAGAATGTTGTGTATAAATCTGCATACATTGATGCGCCAAATACGCCACGGTATTCGTTTGGTTTCGGATTAAGTTACACCACTTTCCTCTATAGCGAAATAAAGGCAAGCGCAAACAAGATGGCAGCAAATGATAAGGTCATTATTTCTTTTACGCTAACCAATACGGGTAAATATGCCGGAGAAGAAGTGGTTCAATTGTACCTGCATGATCTTGTTGCCTCGGTCGTTCGTCCTGTGAAGGAATTAAAAGGATTTAAAAAAATTCTGCTGCAGCCTGGTGAAAGTATAAAAGTCAGTTTCGAAATTAATAAGGAGATATTATCATTTTATAATAGCAGGTTGCAATGGGCTGCAGAGCCAGGGGATTTTGATATTATGATAGGTGCCGCTTCCAATGACATCAGATTGAAAACGAAAATTGAGCTGGTAGGCACGAAAAAATAAAGGTTAGTATTTTTTGATATGAAAGAAGCTAATTACCCCGTACCCTAATATCTTAAGTACGTTGAGTAAATAGGGCTGATACCTTACCGGAATGAAACCAAAAAGTCGAACCACAAATCGTAATAATCTATCACGTTTTATAGTTGCTAATTAAGCTTAAAACATTGTGTAAGTATTATTAAATCCTGTGATAACTGGTTCGACTCTCCTCCGGTAAACTCCACCTGACTCGTAGAAATATGAAGTATTTGTTCTTGAGTTTATTTGTGCGCAGAAGTGGGCCTTCGGTACATCGAAAGTACTATTGCTCGATTATGTCAATGGTTTGCCAAGACAAAATTTCAGTACAATACAACTGGCTGGGCTGGCCTGTTCTGCATATACACATGCTAACTGTCTTCATTTGAAAATTTTAGGGCGCCGCCTTCTGTTAGCGGTGATAACTAAATTGCCAGGTTGTGCTTTTGTAAACTTACATTGTACTTAACCTACCCCCTCATAAAAGTCTCTTTTAATTTGCTCAAGTGCCATTGAAGACGATAATGTGCAATCTTTAAGGTTTAAAGGGAAAAAAATCACCAAAACTGATTTCATGAAATACATTTTTACAATTATTATGTCACTATTCTTTTCTTCTCTACATGCACAAAATGTAAACCTTATATGGGCAAAAAAGATGGGTGGCGCTAATTATGATTTTAATGATTGGATATCAGTTATGGCGTTGCAGTGTCCATGTTTTAAGAGTAGGTGAAAAGCTGTCGTACCTTGTCAATTTTATGATTCCTACAGATGACGCCCAGTAGTAATCAAAACGATAGTCAGGTATATAAACATCTTTCAACACAATTACATCTGTATATGTTTTTTTCAACTGTTAGTGCTGGAACCTGATACAAATTTGTACATAAGCAACTAGCAGGATAAACGAAATGAAAAGTGCTTGAATTATCCATAAGCCTTACCAGATGGGTGAGGTATGGTTCCGCTTTGGCCACTCCCTTTAGCCACGTAGAATCTCCTGACAGACCTTTCTTGGTAAGCGTTAAATTGAACACCTGTCTGCTACCGGAACTTGTAGTTGTTGAGTACGGCACTGATGAGAGTGAAGATCCGGTTACAACCACAGAATCCAATCTTCGCGAAGCTGAATCCTTGTAAATAAAATACTGGTCTTGCCGAAGCTGGATGTATTTTAGCCCGGCAGGATCAAGGGTGAATTGCTTTTCATCATTATTTTAGAACAGGCTAAAAGCAAAAGGAGGCATATTAGCAGGCAGGTGCAATATTTAAACATAGCTTCTTCTTTGTGAACAAGCTAGATCTATAAGCAATGATTATTTTATTGAATTGTCAGGTATAAACTTTTGCTTTTGCAAAAACTGCAAATCTTACCTGATGACGTGCGCCTCACTCTTGTATGTTTCGCAATTCTATTCAGTAGACCAATAGGCAAAAGGACACAAAATTACAAGAAGTCAATGTATTGATTGCCGCCTTCATGTCTTAGAGGTTCAAAAAACAAACTTTACTAAACTACCTAATTAACCGTGAGCTAAGGCACAATTCTATTGACAGGCAGTGAAAGGTTAATGTCCTGCCAGCTTAAATCACTTGTTCACAACATTACATCGGTAACGCCTTTGTAAATTGCTTAATACTTTATTGTTTTTGTGTGTATGTATCAGCATAGAATAGAAATATTTTTTAAACCTGGTGACGTGATGGACGCAGGTAAAGAAATAGTTCGAATAAGACATGAAAAAAATAGAGGTGAAATAGATATTCAATAAGCGTAAATGCAAAGCAGGCTGTTACTCAAAAGAGAATTACTTTCCACAATTCCAGTAGTATAAAAGCATAAGCCATCAACCCGCAGTAATAGATGGCAAATAAAGAAAGTGAAATATATAGCCGCTTTGCTTTCATTCGTTTCATTTGGAGCTATCCTTACTTCAATCCCATACATTAAAGACATCGTACATCAATCATTACTTCATCTTTTTTAACAACGGAAAATCCGAGAGAATGTGATAGTCGTACGAGTTGATAGAATATTTTTTCAAATAATTATAGATACTATCCTTTTTAACGCAACACACCAATAAATTTTTTTCCCGTGCTCATTCAAACGATTCAACACTTCATTAATGGTATCAATATTCGTGACTGAATGATTATATAACGTGGCGAAGTCCATTGCCTCTTTTTCTTTTGGCAAAAGGGCATGTTTGCGGGGAGCAGTTATTGGTAAAATTTTTAGCCCTTACTTGTTCAATTATTTTAACTAGGCTTTTATAAATTGAAGAAGATCTGCCGGGTGATATTCAACGCTTATCTCCCCATTTACGAGGCGTTGCTTTACTAACTCCAATACTTCTTTTTTCAAGGACGGCGGAAAATCTGTTTCCTGCATTTGTAAAAGATTCCTTCAAACACTAAATGCGCCATAAATGAAGTACAAGCTTTATTGCTTTTTGAATGTTTCTTCCACGGCGGATGGTATCAATGCAAGGCTTGCATTCTTACCAACAAAAGCAACGTCTTTATTGCCCGCCAGCCAATAGATTATTTTGTAAGAGAAAAGTTTTTAAGCACTTCCCATCTTTTTATTGGAAAGTCAACCTGGTTTATACTTTTACTAAGGACATGTTGAAAGCAATTACCTAAGAACCAGTTTGTAAGTGGCCTCACACGGCCCAGGAATATTTCAAATTGCCCCGCGTGCAACCGGAACCTATTTTGTAAAGTTGCTGCTCTAAAAAAAATTGCCGATACCATTTACCCTTTACTATCCACTTCTTTTGCCGGGCTAATGTTTGTACTATATTGAGTAAGATTCAGACTTTCTTTCAATAATTGATACCTCGGATCATCACAAAGTCCATTGAACATCGGGTGATCAATAAGGATAGCTACTACTCCCATCTTTTTTTCGACGCATTGAAATAAATGATAAAAGGTTTTGTCCTTTTCTGCTAATGACCACCATATCATGGCTAAGTCTATATCCAATACAGCTTCCGGTTCTTCCACCTGCCTCTGCTCTATTTTACGAATACATTCCAATGCCAGTCGGCTTTCCCCGGAATATCCATAAGCACACCCTAAAGGCGCAAGCCCTTTTAACGGATTTTTTATCAACAGGTGAACCTCTTCAAATATTGCGGTTGCTTTCTTCCAGTCTCCTTTTATTCCCGTACACCATCCTTTTGTCTCTAGTGCTACCCGCATATTCGGATACAGGTCTAATAAATGGTCCAATTGTTTCAGTGCATCATCCGCTTTGCCGGCATTAAGGTAGGCGTCTGCAAGATACTGGTTGACGATGGGAGATATTGGATCTACCT
>JAQBNG010000076.1 GCA_028288675.1 Flavisolibacter sp.
GGCCGAACAACAGACAAGGTAAGTCTCGGCTGCAATTATCTTATAAAATACAACAAGGCAATTTTGCTTACCGATGCTGATGAATTACTGGATGTATTGGGCTGGAAAGAGAAAAAATCGAAACCCAAAAAGCAGCGGGAATTATTTATAGAACTTACACCAGATGAGCAAACGATTATAAGACTATTACAGGAAAAAGAAGCCGTGGCTATCGATGAAATAAATATCTCCAGCGGCTTAAGCAGCAGCGCCGTAGCCTGTGCTATTTTAAACCTGGAATTACAAGGTGTGGTGCAGGGTATGCCGGGAAAGATGTATAAGATGGTGTGAATTTTATAGCCGTAGCCCTAACCGCAATCCCGCTGTAAAGTGAAAACGTGTTAACGTATAATCAAACCGCCATCCCTCTTCGGGCAACAAAGGAAAACTATCTTTTGGGGGCTCTATGCTGGTCAGTCTGAAATTTTTAGATTGATATTTATTGAAGATTATTCTAAGCCCCATACCGATAAAAGCATCTGCAAAAAAACGTTTACTCACAGGAGTTTCAAAACCAATCTTTAACGCATTAGATAATACAGGAGATTTTATGGTGGCACCCTCGTAAATAAAACTTCCGGCCTTCCTGCGAACAACCCCTTCGTCCTTATCAACCAACGTCCTGAATAAATAGGTAGTTTGTAAAGAAAAATACCTATTTGAATTTTTTATTTTATTTGGCCGGTACTTTAGTTCTACCCCTGTCCGTCTATACTTTATTTCTTCATATGTATCGTTTTGCAGATAAAATATAGGAATAGCTACCTCAGCTAATAAGCTCCATTTTTTACTCATTCTATATTGTAATCCTCCTTGCGCAGCTACACTCACCGGCACAAATAAAGCAGGTGAAAAAACAATAGAAAAACGTGATGTTGAATCCTGCCCTAAACCTTTATGTCCCCATAGGATAGCCGGTAGAAACATATAAAGGCTGAGCATTCTTTTCATTCCTCTAAAAATAAACCCTCCCTTTGAATGTACCAATTCAAAAAATGCAGGCAATTGGCAATTATGTTTCGGTCAGGCTTTCTTATCCATTATTATTGTAAAAATTAATTGTTTGCTAATTGCGTATTGCTAATTGCCAATTTTCTTCTCCCTTATCTTTGCCTATGGCAACAAACCCCACTACAAAAACCTTCATTGAAGGGCTTACGTTTGATGATGTTCTGCTCGTACCGGCTTACTCTGAAATTCTTCCCCGCGACGTTGAAATTAAAACCCGTTTAACAAAAGATATTACGCTTAATGTTCCCATGCTTTCGGCAGCTATGGATACTGTAACAGAAGCAGCACTCGCTATTGCTTTGGCCCGTGAAGGCGGGATTGGTATCCTGCATAAAAACATGACGATTGAAAAGCAGAGTGAGCAAGTGCGTAAGGTAAAACGCAGCGAAAGCGGGATGATCATTGACCCAATAACACTTACAGATAATGCTACTATCGGTGATGCGCTGCGACTGATGCGTGAAAACAAGATCGGAGGTATTCCTATCATTAACGGAGGCGGGAAATTAACCGGTATTTTAACTAACCGCGATCTTCGGTTTGAAGAAAATATGCAACGCCCTGTCAGTGAAGTAATGACCAGTAAAAACCTGATTACCGCTCCGGAAGGAACTGATCTGAAAGGCGCAGAAAAAATACTTCATCAAACAAAAATTGAAAAGCTGCCGGTAGTGGATAGCACCGGTAAATTGGTTGGCTTAATTACATACCGCGATATTTTAAAAGTCACTTCTTATCCCAACTCTGTAAAAGATTCATTTGGCCGTTTGCTGGTAGGCGCGGCGGTTGGTGTTACAAAAGATTTATTAGATAGAGTTGCTGCGCTGCAATCGGTTGGTGTGGATGTGATTTGTTTAGATAGTGCCCATGGCCATTCAAAAGGAATTATTGATGCTTTAAAAAGTGTACGTAAATCATTCAAAGAAATGAATGTCATCGCTGGCAACATTGCCACTACCGAAGGGGCACAAGCATTAGCTGATGCAGGTGCCGACGCCGTGAAAGTTGGTATAGGTCCAGGCTCTATTTGTACAACAAGGATTGTTGCTGGTGCCGGTGTACCGCAACTAACAGCTATTATGCAGGCACATGCCGCTTTAAAAAGCAGAGGCATTCCGTTGATCGCCGATGGCGGCATTCGCTATACCGGCGATATGGTAAAAGCACTGGCTGCAGGAGCCGATTGTGTAATGATGGGAAGCATATTTGCCGGCACCGAGGAAAGCCCCGGCGATACTATTATTTACGAGGGAAGAAAGTTCAAAGAATACCGCGGCATGGGTTCTCTCGGTGCTATGTCGGTTGGCAGCAGCGACCGTTATTTTCAAGACCCGGAAGCTGATGTAAAAAAGTATGTACCCGAAGGCATTGAAGGCCGTGTAGCGTATAAAGGAACACTCAAAGAAATCGTGTACCAATATGTAGGCGGCTTACGGGCGGGCATGGGCTATTGTGGTGCTAAAAACATAGCTGAATTACAAAATGCCACGCTGGTTAAAATTACCAATGCCGGTATGCGGGAAAGCCATGCGCATGATGTGGAGATAACGAGGGAAGCACCGAATTATAGCAGGAAGTAATGGCCCTGCAAACCCTTTCCCTAAAGGGAAGTCAGGCTGTATACATTTTCTTTATTTCAGTTATCGTTCAGCACAACCTTTCTTTTGTACTAAGCTGAGTACTACTATTGATTGTCTGTTGCGTCGCACTCTTCTACGTTCTTATCGCTATTCAGCAATGCACCGGTTTATCAGACGTGGATTATAAAAGCGCAACTAATGCAACAGCTTAATATTTTTCTTCTTTATGTAATAATGCCACAAGATCATGGTAGCAATAGTGCGATACGGCTTCCAGCTTTCCGCCATTGAAATAATTTCTTCTTTAGTGAATTGTTCACCCGTTATTATTCTAACCGCATTCACTAAAGCTAAATCGCCGATGGGGAAAATATCGGAGCGCTGCAACGCATGAATAAGGTAAATATCAACCGTCCAATCACCAATCCCTTTGAGTTCTTTTAACTCCTTGCGCACTGATTCATCTTCTTCATTTTCAAAACGCTTTAGGTTGATTCGCTTATCAAGAATACCGTTCGCCAATCCTCTTACATATACAATTTTTTGCCGGCTCAAATAGCAGCTTCGCAACTCTTCATCAGCTAACTTTAAAATTTTTGGTGGGGTTATTTTTCCAATTTTTTCTTTAAGCTTTTTATAAGCTGCATTTGCGGAGGCTAAGGAAACCTGTTGCTCTAAAATTGTTAATACAAGTGTCTCAAATGTATTCGGCCTTGTCCAAAAAGGGGGATAGTTATATTCGGTAAGAATACTTTGCAGGTAGCCGTTTTTCTCCCCTAAGCCATCACAAATTGCATGAAAATCAGTTGAAGTAAAAGTTTGAATCATCTTACCAAATTGCATTTGGATAAGTCCTTTGCAAATACTGCATTTCGGCTAACAGAAAGCCTAAATGCTCTGTATGTTTTCCTTCCTTGCCGCCGCTTTGTGCCCAGGCATTTTTAGGCAGTTCCAGCAATGCCTCTCCAAAAACTGCCTGTACTTTTTGCAGCCAGGCATCCTTTAAAGAGGCAACATTAATTTCTTCATAAGCAGTGGCAACAAACATTTCACCGGTAAACATCCATAAACCTTCCAATGCTTTTTTTATACGTTGAGCGCTTACTCCTGTTCCATCGCCTAAACGTATCACCCACTCGCCACTCCACCGAAGGTGATAAGCTGTTTCTTTGATTGATTTTTCAGCAATGGCCGCTAATTGCACATCGCTGCTTTGCTGTAGTTTTTGATAGTGATAAAACTGAAACGCACTGAAAAAGAATTGACGCAAAACAGAGAAGCCCCAATCGCCTTTGGGCAATTCGGTGATGAGCAGATTTAGGTACTGATGTTCATCCCGCAAAAAGGCAAGGTCATCTTCCTGCAATTCCCGATTGAATGTTTTCCAAATACGGGGAAGGTATTTATCTACCGCTTGTTTATCGGCCTCACTAAAATCATTGTAAAGCGTCGCAGCATACTGGTAAAAATTTCTTGCCTGTCCTAAATGATCCAGGGCAATATTAGTGATAGCGATATCCTGTTCCAGTATAGGTCCGTGACCTGTCCATTCGCTGTTTCGCTGGCCAATAATTAAAGCATTATCAGCAAGATGAAGAGTGTAAAGAAAGAGTTGATTGGTTGACAAGTTGATTAGTTAATATATAAAGCAATCGGTGAAATCCTTTTTTAATCAGGCTAATCTGCGGTCACATGTGGTCTACTTCGTCGGGCAGATCGTAAAAGGTAGGATGGCGATATACTTTGTCGTTAGCTGGTTCGTAAAAGCTTTCTGCTTCATCGGGGTTAGAGGCATGAATATGCTTGCTTTCCACCACCCAAATGCTTACGCCTTCCTGCCTGCGTGTATAAACATCCCGTGCATTTTCTACCGCCATTTGTGCATCGGCAGCATGAAGAGAACCTACATGTTTATGATCTAGGCCTTGCTTGCTGCGAATGAAGATTTCAAAGAGAGGCCATTCAGGAGCACCACTGCTTTTATCGTTTGTATTTGCTGGTTCTCCACTATTACCCTTCATGCTGTCGTAATCGCCATAATAATATTTTCTAAATAAGTTCATTTGTTTTCAGTTTTAAACCCAATTGGTTCTCTGTTAGCCTGCACATCTTTTATTTCTTTGTCTTCTATCAAAAAATTAAGCGCTGCATAAATTTCTTTAAAGTTCTTATTATACTTCTTTTCAAGTTTCAGCAATTTATCCTGAAGATCTTTATGGCTTAAAGCATGTTGCCTGATTAGCACAAATGTTCTGATGATGGCGATATTTACCTCGATTGCTTTTTCGCTGTTTAATACACCCGAAAGCATTGCGACACCTTGCTGGTAAAGGCATAAGGCATCTTGCGAATACCGCCGCGACCCACTTTCTTTGATATCACATTTTGTGATATCAAAGAATCAAATTCAGCCTTGGTCAATTGAAACATAAAATCCTTGGGAAACCTACTGATGTTTCTCTGTACCGATTGATTTAAAACTCTGTTTTCCACTTCATACATCTCAGCTAAATCCCGATCCAGCATTACTTTCTGGCCTCTGATTTCATGAATCTTACTTTGTATTAAACTCAGTTGCATAAGCGTCAGTTGATTGGGTATCATAATTTGTGATACCCAATTTCTAAGGTGGCAAATTGCCATTTTATACTTTAAAGTGCCAATTGGGTTTTAGAAATGTTGATGAAAGCGATTAGAATGTACAAGGGTGCGACGCAACAAAAGCTCAATAGCACCGATTCAGTTTAGTACACAATTGCTCTAATTCTACGCAGCTATCCCTTCTTTCACCACTACTCTCTGCTTCCGCTTTTCAGCATGAGCAGCCGCTGCTTCCCTTACCCAGACACCTTCTTCCCAAGCTTTTTTCCTTGTATCTAACCGTTGCTTGTTACAAGGGCCGTTACCGCTTACTACATTCCAAAATTCTTCCCAGTTGATCTTTCCAAAATCATAGTGCTTCGTGTCTTCGTTCCACTTTAAATCGGGGTCAGGCAAAGTCATTCCAAGAAGCTTTACCTGTTCTGCAATCATATCTACAAAACGCTGGCGCAGTTCATCATTGCTAAAGCGTTTGATCTTCCATTTCATGCTGCTTTCACTATTACTGCTTTCTGCATCGTGAGGACCAAACATCATAATGCTGGGCCACCACCAACGGTCAATGGCATCTTGTACCATCGCTTTTTGTTCAGCCGTTCCTTTACTTAAAACCAGCAAGGCTTCAAAGCCCTGGCGCTGGTGAAAGCTTTCTTCTTTACAAACGCGAATCATGGCGCGACTGTATGGCCCGTATGATGCACGACAAAGAGGAACCTGGTTCATAATTGCGGCACCATCTACCAGCCAGCCAATAGCACCCATGTCGGCCCATGTTATAGTTGGGTAATTAAAGATGCTCGAATATTTTGCTTTGCCGCTGTGCAGTTGCTCTATCATTTCATCGCGGCTGATGCCAAGGGTTTCGGCAGCGCTGTATAAGTATAAGCCATGACCGGCTTCGTCCTGCACCTTGGCTACTAAGATTTGCTTGCGCTTGAGCGATGGCGCACGGCTTATCCAGGAGCCTTCAGGCAACATGCCTACAATTTCGGAATGGGCATGCTGTGAAATTTGACGAATCAGGGTTTGACGGTACTTCTCCGGCATCCAGTCTTTGGGTTCGATGCGAATGTCGTCGTCTATTTTTTGCTGAAAGATTTGTTCAAAATTTTGCACAGCCATACAACAATGTTAAGAAGGTAAAAATAAGCAATGAGAGGCTTACTATTTCCTTAAAACCCTGTCGTAAGACATACCACAATAGCAGTAGTATTAGGTTTTTAGCTCCTTAACAAACTGCAAAAGGTTTTTTGACTGACCCAAATCTTATGTTTAATTTTCATATAAATTTTTTACCATGAACTTTCAAACAATGAGCAAACAAAGAAAAATGATACTGATAGCAGCGGCAGTTGGTGTCATTTGCATGTTTCTGCCCTGGATATCCATTTCTTTTTTAGGGCAATCAGCCACTGTAAACGGTATGCATGATAGCGGGATCCTTGTGTTTTTATGTTTGTTGGCAGCAGGAGCTATCGCTTTTATGGGCGATCAAACCACGAACCTGAACAAAACAAACTGGATGCTTATTATTATCGTGGGTGGTTTAGCAGCCTTAATCATGCTTATCAAATTTTTGAATAGCATGGACGCTTTAGACTTTATAGGCATTGGCTTTTATGGAGTTTTGCTTGCCTCGATTGGCGTGGTAGCATTTGCATTTATGAACCGCTCTGCCACCGATACTTTACAAGGTGGCTTCGACAGTTTAAAAGGGGAGATGAACAGACGGATGAATACGCCAAACACCAATTCTACTACCACCACAATGCCTACAACAACTACGGTTTCTCATACGTCTACCGATGATCCAACAAGACCAATTGTTTAGTTGATTTTATTTAGAGCAAAAGAAAGAGTTGCATTAAATGCAGCTCTTTTCTTTTATGATCCGTTGTTCATTTTGCATCAAAATCTACCACAACTTTTTCTGTGGTTGGGTGCGACTGGCAAGTAAGAATAAACCCTTTTTCCACTTCATCGGGCTCCAGGCCCCAGTTCACTTCCATTCTTACGCCTCCTTCTAAAATCCTTGCCTTACAGGTTGTACATACACCTCCTTTACAGGCATACGGCAGATCGGCACCTTGCTTTAAGGCTGCATCTAAAATGCTTTCGCTGTCATAACCAAGTTCAAAATCAAACATGATTCCATCAAGCTTTACAACAATTTTTGATTTAGGGCCCTCGTCTTTATTTGCAAATTGCTTATTGCTTATTGCCCTTTGTTTCTGTCCCGGTATGGTAAACAATTCAAAATGAATTTTAGAAGCAGCTATGCCTATTCCAGCGAGGTAATTTTTAATACAAAATATCATTTCCTCTGGCCCGCATAAAAAAAAATCATCGCACTTCGTCTTATCAATTACTTTATCAAAAAGCAGGTTTAGTTTATCTACATCTATTCTTCCATAGTTAATAGGAGTATCGCTTTTTTCACGGCTTAGTACATGGTAAATGCGAAACCGGCTAAGGAACTTATCCTTTAGCGCTTCCAATTCTTCTTTAAAAATGATGCTGCTTTTTGTACGATTGCCATACACCAAAGTAAAACTGCTTTGCGGCTCGGTAAGAAGTGTTGTTTTTATAATAGAGAGAATAGGCGTGATGCCGCTGCCAGCTGTGAAGGATACATAATTTTTCGCCTGTGATTGATGCAACTCTGTATAAAACTTCCCGGTGGGTGGCATTACATCTAAATACTCACCGGCTTCCAAAATTTCATTAGCCCATGTAGAAAAAAGACCGCCTTCTACTTTCCGCACCGCAACTTTCAAAACGTTATCAAACGGGCTACTGCAAATGGAGTAGTTGCGGCGCAGTTCTTCCCCATTAATGATTTTTTTTATGGTCAGGTTTTGCCCTTGTTTAAACCGGAAAATATCCTGCAGTTCCTGCGGCACTTCAAACGTAACAGACACACATTCCTCTGTTTCTTTCTGAACTTTTTTAACTCTGAGCGAATGGAAATGAATCATAAAAAGGACCCGTTGAATAAAGCTGCTAAGATAAACTGCAACGTTTTGATTGCAGGGAAATATGGAGGAAATACCGAAGCAGGCCAGATGAATTTATTTGGCTCTAAAATAGTACGTTTGCACGCCCAATTAAATGCGAGATACAAAGTACGAAGTACAAATTATAAAAACATTGGGCACTACACTTCGTATTTCGTCATTCGTAACTCAAACTTATTTATGTCTGTTATTGTTGTAGGTACTATGGCCTTTGATGCGATTGAAACCCCTTTTGGAAAAACGGATAAAATCATTGGCGGTTCAGCCACCTATGTAGCTTATGCTGCATCCAACTTTGTAAAATCCGTGCAGCAGGTTTCAATTATTGGTTACGATTTTCCGGAAGAAGAAATGAAAGCCCTCGAAAGCCGCGGTGTACAAATGGACGGTGTAGAAGTAGTGAAAGACAAAAAATCCTTCTTCTGGAGTGGTAAGTACCATATGGATATGAATACCCGTGACACTCTGGTTACTGACCTGAATGTGCTGGCCGATTTCGATCCGCAAATCCCTGAAAGTTACCAGGGCGCCGAATTTTTGATGCTGGGCAACCTGATGCCAAAGCTGCAAAAAAGTGTAATTGAGCAACTAAGAACCCGTCCGAAATTGATTGTACTGGATACCATGAATTTTTGGATGGAAATAGCATTAGATGATTTGAAGGAAGTGCTTACCATGGTTGATGTGCTGATGGTGAATGATGCGGAAGCAAGGGAATTAAGCCACGAATTTTCGTTGGTGAAAGCAGCAAAAAAAATCATGGCGATGGGGCCTAGATATCTTATCATAAAAAAGGGCGAACATGGCGCTTTGCTTTTTCATAATGATGAAGTGTTTTATGCGCCTGCTTTACCGCTTGAAGATGTATTTGACCCAACCGGTGCCGGCGATACCTTTGCCGGTGGCTTTATTGGCCATATTGCCCGTACAAAGGATGTATCGTTTGAGAACATGAAAACAGCCATTATTGTTGGTTCCGCTATGGCAAGCTTTTGTGTTGAGAAGTTTGGCCCGGAGCGTTTAAAAGAGATTACCAAAGCAGATATTGATAAAAGATTGATGCAGTTCCAGGACTTGGTAAGTTTTGATATTGAGCTTGTGTAACACAAAACCTCGAAGCTTTACCAGGTTAAAAGATTATTCAGCAAAATAAAAGAGCCTTCATAACTGAAGGCTCTTTTATTTACTAAGGCTTACGCTGCTTTAAAAACTTCATAGGTATAAACAGCAGGCTTAATTGGTATTGCTTTTTTTCATGCTCCTAAAAGAGTAACCGAATTTTACCCCACCCCACACCGGCCAAAATCCATTGCTATTAAAATGTGGCGTTAAAGCAATGCCCCACAAAATGCCGCCATTAGCCGGTTGTCGTCTATAGCCTAATGTCAGATTTCCATACACAGAATTTTTTTGGTTAATGGTAAGATTTACTACTTCGGTTGGATAAGGATCATAAGTATATCCGGGATAACTGTAATCATATTTGTCATCATAGTGCAGGAATGTGGCGCCGATGCCAACTTCAACAAAATCGCGGCCATTTTTAGTGGCCAGGTAATTTAACTGGGCCGGTACTGTGAATAACGATTCGTAAGAGGTGGTGAAACCACCAGCACCTAATTTAATTCCCCAGCCGCTGGCTCCGGGTTTGAAACGGGTTTCGGCAACTACGTTAAAGGCCATGCCATTGCCACCCACTTCAATGTAAAGATTTTTTCGTGCTGTTGTTTCTATGCCGTTCTGCGCTGAAGAAAAAAGAGAGAGACTAATGAAAGATAAAAGGGTAAATGATGTTTTCATTTATTGTTGGTTTTGTACATGAAAACTAACTACATTTTCTTTTGTAGATGAATGGTGATACTAATTGAAGAAAGATTTAACAGTGGATTTATAAGCCCCACTAATAAAGCTTTTTAGTTGTGTTGCGTAACATCAGTGGAAAGTAATTGGAAGGTATTTATAAGAACCTCTTAGTTCAGCTTTCTTGCCAGCACTACCGTATTTTTAAAACTTTTCCGCTTGCCTTCAAGGTTAAATATTTCTGTAAAAACAATATACGTTCCAATTGGTATTTTTTGATTTTTCTCACCTAATCCATCCCAGTTCCATTTACCATTAAGCCCAAGCAAAGCATTCCGCACCAGGTATTTTACTACTCGTCCACTGGCATTAAAAATAGTAACGTTAGCAACATAGCCGCTTGCCTCCACTTTAAAACTAACAGTTACAATATCATCCGTTCCATCATTATCCGGAGAAAAGATTTTCGGTAAAACTTCGATTATTGCGTTGATGCTTTCTATTAATTTATATTGAGAATTTTTATACGTTGGTGTACCAAAACCTGCCGTGGAAGCAGCAGAATGCCAGTTGTCTTTATCAGCAGAGCCACCAGCTGGGTCAATCCTCTCCAACGCCACACCTTCCTTGTTATCAATCAACCCAAAATGCCAGTCATCTTTATAATGCACTTCGTCAATAATGGTTCCATTAATGTCAATCAATACTACCGTTCCTTCATCATCAGGCAAAGAAGGTAGCGATGCAAGTTGCAGCACGGCATCTTCGCCCTTCACCAGGTATTGCATCTTTAAAACTGCCGCATCATCTGTTACAACAAAATAGTCTCCAGGGAAAATATAAAAAGGTTCTTCTGCTATCTTTTTCAAAGAAGCCACTGCGCCGGCGTTGCTTCGGCTGGCGATATAAAGTTTAGAAGCATCAATTACTTTTTTGCTCCGGTTATAAAACTCCACATAATCGGTACCAGGTGTTTTGGGATTAAAAAGAATTTCATTAATCACTACATCTTCAGTAGCCGGCATTTGTGGTAACCCAATTCTTACTTTATTATAAGCACCAATAGCGTTGCCTTTACAATCTGTTACATTAGTAGCGGTGATGGTATAAACCGTTGATGGCAGCAAAGGAGCACCAAGCTTTAGCTGTACGGTTTCAAACTGCGGCGCTAATGTGGTTGCAGCTATGATGGCAAATCCGGCTAAAGAATAATTTGCAACAGCAGCGCCGGATAAACTATCCAATGATTCATTAAAAATTAAAATTACAGTTACACTATCAGTTGCATAAGTGCGCATTAATTGTGGTGGCCTTGCATCGGCATTTACACCATTTACCGAATTTGTTTTACCTGGTGTGCCACCTAAATTATTTACACTCGCCTTCCAGTTATCGCCTCCCGTGCAGGGATTTTTAGGGTCAATCATTTCTAAGCTCCAGCCGCCTTCGCTCTTTGCTTCGTTGCGGTACCAGCCGCTTTTGTAAGCCACTGTATGAATAATTTTGTTTTGCGGCGAACGAAGCGTCAGCACATCGCCATCGTTATCTATAGAAGGGAATGAAGTAACGCCAATGGTTCTGCCATAAACAGAAAAGGCGGCTACGTTGCTGTTAGCACAAAGAATCAAACTACTGTCGGGTTGCAATGCGAATGAAGTACCAATTGTTGCCGTACTTGTTGCATCACTTAGCCTCCAGCCATTGATAGTAAACGTAGTTGCTGAAACGTTTTTTATTTCAATGTATTCTGCATTGGGCAAGCCTGCTACCGGTGTTGGGTCGGCCATAATTTCGGTGATAACAACATCGTACCGGTTTGCTGATTGCGCAAGTGATGTAACACCTGCCAGTAAGGCAAGCGTCAACAGTTTGGTTTTGGCCATACAACTAATATAAAAAATTTATGATGAAACTGAAAGCAGATTTGGCCTGAATACCTTTACTTATTATTTTCGCCGAAATGAAAAGTGTAAAACATACGAAGCTTACTAAGAAACAGGTCTTTCAAATGGAAGGAGTGTAATGTAAACGTATGTTCAATAATAAATTACAAGCCTTCCCTAACCGGAGGGCTTTTTCTTTGGCAGTGCTTATAGATTCAAACAGCTCTTTATTTCTTATTCACAAGTTTTATGTTACCAGCTTTATAATTCTATTTAGCTTCTCTTGCGTCGCACTCTTGTACATTCTGTAATTCTATTCAGCAGCTCAACAGAGGTACTACAAATAAATGGAGCGTCGCCAATGTCGCCTAATAGTAGCAATGAAGCCGGTAACATAATAAACTTATTATAAACAAAAACCTCTCTGATCTTGGAGAGATTAAAAACTTTCCGCCTAAGGCGGGATGGAGGTATTAAAATGAAAGTTGCAGTTGTTGGCGCTACCGGCCTTGTAGGTACAAAAATGTTGCAGGTTCTTGCAGAGCGAAATTTTCCTGTTACAGAATTAATTCCCGTCGCCTCCGAAAGATCGGTTGGTAAAGAAGTCATTTATAAAGGGAAGGGCTACAAAGTGGTTAGCATGGAAGATGCCATTGCCGCAAAGCCTGCACTGGCCTTGTTTTCAGCAGGTGGCAGCACTTCCCTGGAATGGGCTCCAAAGTTTGCCGAAGCCGGCATCACGGTAATTGATAATTCATCGGCCTGGAGAATGGATGCAACCAAACCTTTGATTGTACCGGAAGTAAATGCAGATGTTCTCACAGCGAACGATAAGATCATTGCCAACCCTAATTGTTCTACCA
>JAQBNG010000121.1 GCA_028288675.1 Flavisolibacter sp.
AAATCTGGATGCCTACAACATCATGCCTTGAAGCAGATACACGCAGGGCATCGGCATAATTCATATCTATAAAATCGCTTAAAATAAAGGCAATGCTTTTATGCTTGTTTACGTTGGTAAAATAGCGAAGTGCTGTTGTTAACTTAGTGCCCTTTTTTTGCGAAGGAACAGAAAGCAGTTCACGAATAATAAACAGCGCATGGTCTCTTCCTTTCTTTGCCGGAATATATTTATCTATTTTATCGCTGTAAAAAATAACGCCTACTTTATCGCCATTGTTGATGGCAGAAAAAGTAATAACGGCAGCCACCTCAATACAGAGCTCTTTCTTTGATGCATTTGTTGTTCCAAATAAAGAAGAGGCGCTAACATCAACCAGCAGCATCACCGTCAGTTCTCTTTCTTCTTCAAATACTTTGCTAAATGGATGTCCGAACCTTGCTGATACATTCCAGTCAATAAACCGCGTATCATCACCGGCGGCATACTCCCGCACTTCTTTAAACGACATTCCTTTGCCTTTAAAAGCGCTATGGTACTCACCAGAAAATAAATTAGAAGTGAGTTGCTTACTCTTTATTTCTAAATGACGAACCTTTTTTAATATTTCTTTTATCGTGAGCATTATCTGAACCGGTATTTGTGTGATTTGTCTGAACTGGGATTTTTGTGATGTTTGGGATTTATAGGATGATGACGAGGACTATTTTCCTGTAAGTAATTTTATGGTATGCAGAAGGTAATTATGTCTTTTCATCCAATACATCCCATTAATCCCACCCATCACAGTTCAGAAAATTCAGATTATGGCATACTAACTTTATTCAAAATTTCATCCACTACATTTTCACTGGTAATATTCTCCGCTTCGGCTTCATAACTTAATCCAATACGATGACGCAATACGCTATGCGCAATGCTTTTTATATCCTCCGGTGTAACATAACCACGACCATTCATAAAGGCCTGCGCTTTTGAAGCAAGCGCCAAACTTATACTTCCCCTTGGCGAAGCACCATAAGCGATGACCGGCTTCAGTTTATCCAAACCATATTTATCCGGCTCTCTTGTAGCAAATACCAACTGCAGAATATACTGTTCTACTTTTTCATCCATATAAATCTGGCGCACTAATTTTCTTGCTTCCAAAATCTCGTGAATAGAAAGAACAGGGTTAATGGTTGGCGATGTAAGACCTTCCACATTCTGGCGGATGATCATTTGCTCTTCTTTCATAGTCGGATACGTAACAACCACTTTCAATAAAAAACGGTCAACCTGCGCTTCGGGTAACTGGTAGGTTCCTTCCTGCTCAATAGGATTCTGCGTAGCCAGCACTAAAAAAGGTTCTTCTAATTTATAGGTGGTATCGCCAATGGTAATTTGGCGTTCCTGCATCGCTTCCAGCAAGGCGCTTTGCACTTTTGCGGGTGCACGGTTTATTTCATCGGCCAGTACAAAGTTGGCGAAGATGGGCCCTTTGCGCACCACAAATTCGGCCCGCTGCTGGTTGTAAATCAGGGTACCAATTACGTCGGCAGGCAATAAATCGGGAGTAAATTGTATGCGGCTAAACTTTGCCTGTATAGCCTGCGCAAGCGATTTAATAGCCAATGTTTTTGCCAGGCCGGGAATGCCTTCCAGCAAAATATGCCCATTGGCCAACAGGGCGATGGTGAGATGTTCCAACATCTTTTCCTGTCCGATGATGGCTTTCGATAATTCGGAAAAGAGCTTTTGCTTTATATTGTGCCTGTCTTTAATAAGAGCCGTGAGATGATTGATCTGCTCGGATGTAGCCATAGTTTTATTTGTCTCGCTGGTTAATCAAATAGTTTGCCTGAATAAAATTAGGTCAACATAAACTGCATAATTATGAAAATCTTTTCTCTGCTTACTTGTTTACTCATAGGTATAGGCTTTTGGAGCTGTTCAAAAGATTCAGACCCGGCGCCAGTTCAGCCAACTAAAACCGACAATATTAGTTCGAGTGCCTGGAAGTATGAAAGCGGTGGTGTAGATCAGGACAAAAACGGAACGATTGACATTGCTGGTACTACCTTATTTGGTCCCTGTTCGCTGGATAATACAATAACTTTCAAAAAAGATAATACAGGCATTACCGACGAAGGAAGCATCAAATGTAATGGTACCGATCCTCAATCTGCTCCATTCAACTGGAGTTTTGCCGATGCAGAAGCCAACATTACCATCAGCAATAATATTTTCTCTCTTCTTAATGGTAAGTTTAAAGTAGTATCGCTGACAAGTTCTGCTTTTACACTATCCAAGGATAGTACAATTGGTCCCTTGAGTGTATCACTAATTGTAAACCTGAAGCACTAAAAAATGAAACACCTGGTTTCTTTATTGATTGTTTGCTCATTGTTTGTTGCGTGCCAGCGAGAAATAGGTTTTGACGATGGAACAACTCCGGTTAATACTAACGTACGTTGTACTGCCTGTTCTTTCCTGCCCGTGTGCGATAGTACAAAGCTGGTATATGTTGATTCAACAGCCTTTGGTACAGATACTACAAGAAGCACCTTAGCAATTTTAGGCGATACAATCATCAATGGAAGAAAGTTTACAAGAGTTACCCCGTTTGCTGCTTTTGGCCAGGGCTTGTTGTATAACTGCAATGGTGGCGACTATCGTATTTACCAGGATGTACCTGATTTAGGAATTGATATTGATTCGCTCGTGCAAACTTTAGGAGTGCCTTTTCCTATTGGCTCCATACCTATTCCATCAAAAATTGAAACCACAATTTTAAAGGCAACTGCTGCTGCCGGTGCCACTTGGAGCGATACGGTTTTTAAATTTTCACCGCTGCCTATCATCACTATAGTGGCTAAACTCGATTATAAAATAGAAGAAAAAGGCGTACAGCGTATTGTTTTAGGCAAGAGTTACAGCAATGTAATTCATGTAAGCAGCCAATTAAATATCGTAGTTCCGTTGTTTCCTGTTCCGGTTGATGTTTCGGTGGATTATTATTTTGCCGATGGTATTGGTATTATTGAAACGAAGACGATGAGTAATGGAGTTGTGCAGGTGCAGAGTAAGTTGCTGTCATATAAAATAAAGTAGACGTTTGTGCTTCTTTGTTTTCCGTGGAAGATTAATCCTGGTAGAATAATAACATAGAAAACGCGGCGCCGCAGGTACCCAACTTTGTTAGCAGCAAATAAACCCCGCACTATTACATAGCTCCGTAGGTGCTTAACCTTGGTAGCAAACCAAATAAGATTCCACGGGCCCCGCAGGGGTCGCACCTTGGTAGAACAATGTAAAGATGGAATTAGGCTCCGTAGGAGCCGCACCTCGCCAAAGCCAAAACCAAGTATATGCCCAACACCTTCACTCAAATTCACTTACAATTTGTTTTTGCCGTCAAGGGTAGACAGAGCCTGATTCATGAACCAATCCGCGATAGGCTTGAAAAATACATCACCGGCATTGTTCAAAGCTATAATCACAGGCTGCTCTCTATTTATTGCATGCCCGATCATACACATTTGTTTGTCGGCTTTCGCCCAACACAATCGGTTAGTGATTTTATGCGGGAAGTGAAAAGCAGTTCCTCTGAATTTATTAATGAGCAAAAAATAATGCAGGAGAAATTTAACTGGCAGGAAGGATATGGAGCATTCTCATATTCAAAATCGCATGTGCAAAATGTAATTTATTATGTTCTTCATCAACCAGAGCATCATAAGAAGAAAACATTTAAAGAAGAGTATTTAGAATTTTTAAACAAATTCGAAATACGTTATGAGGAGCAATATTTATTTGAATGGATGGAGTAGCAGCGTCACAATAAGGTACATGATTAGGCTTTACCAAGGTGCGACCCCTGCGGGGCCTGTGGAATCTTATTTGGTTTGCTACCAAGGTTAGGCTCCTACGGAGCCATAAAAAGTTTCATCCTATTACTTTTTCGTCTACCACTCTATTAAGACAGATACTTCGCTACAATCGGCAGGCGCCGTCCTACACCAAACGCCTTGGTGCTTACCCTGATAACAGGACAAAACTGGGCCCGCTTATATTCATTCATATTCACCATCTTTAAAATTCTATTCACCAGGGCTGCATCATAACCTTGTGCAATAATCTCTTTCGGCCCCTGGCGCAGTTCAATATAATTATACAGCACACGATCTAGAACAGGGTAATCAGGTAAGCTATCCGAATCTTTTTGATTAGGCCGTAATTCTGCCGAAGGCGCCTTGCTTAAAATATGCTCCGGAATAATTTCTCCATTACGGTTGATGTAACGTGCCAGTGCATACACCTGCATTTTATATAGATCGCCCAATACACCCAGACCACCAGCCATATCGCCATACAAAGTTCCATAGCCTGTTGCCAATTCACTTTTGTTTGATGTGTTTAGTAAGATGTAACCAAATTTATTGGCCAAAGCCATTAATAAATTACCCCGCACACGGCTTTGAATATTTTCTTCTGCTACATTAAAAGGCAAATCTCCAAAAATGGGTTTAAGCGAAGCAGAAAATTGATCAAAAAGTTCTTTGATAGCAACTATATCATAGCGGTTATCCAGGTTCTTACTTAGTTGTTCTGCATCGCTTACCGAATGGCCCGAGGAGTATTGAGAAGGCATCAACAGTACATGAACATTCTCCTTACCCAAAGCCTCAACAGCGAGTGCCTGAACTACAGCGCTGTCAATACCACCGCTTGCGCCCAGCGTAGCTTTTTTAAAACCCATTTTTTGAAAATAATCCCTGATGCCAAGTACCAGTGCACAATAAATTTCGTGCATGTTTTTATCATCGGTTAAGTAAGCGATGATGTCGGAGCCTTTGCCTACATCTGCAGCGGAATAATAATACACCTCACCCCGGCCGGGGCCAAGTTGTAGAGGGATGGCCGGCACATGCAACTCTGTTTGTAGTGTGTCGTTATCATCTCTGTTTGTATCAAGGGGTGATGGTTCAATAACCGTGGTAGTGTTTTCATTACTTACTTCATGCGGTGCAATAGGTTCTTTCAATAGCACAGGCCCGGCAACATGTAATGCAGCTTCTTTAATCGGGTTCTGTGCACTGATGCTACTCTTTAGAAGCTGGGGGTGAGCCGGGGTTTCAATGAGGTCGTACAAATAATAATCCTCTTCGAAGTAGGCCATATCTTTCACACAGTTTCCCTCCGCATCATAAACCAAACTCCCGCCATCAAAAACAATTTCCGTTTGCGACCCAACGGCATTGCAATACAACATGGGGATCTTGTATTTATCAACATGCGCTTTTACAATGCTGTTTCTTACCGTATCCTGCGCATAGTTATAGGGAGAAGCAGAAAGATTGAGCATTACATCCGGGCTTTCCTTTATCAACATTTCCATTGGTGTTTGACGGTACAATGGGTTATCGCCTAAATTCCAGATGTCTTCGCAAATGGTAACTGCTAATTTTTTCCCTTTGAACGGAATACACTTCCATTCAAAGGCAGGTTCAAAATAACGGTTCTCATCAAACACATCATAAGTTGGCAACAAGGTTTTATGTATCTCTGCTTTTATCTCTTTCTCATACAAAAGAAAAACAGCATTAAACAAATCTTTGCCTTCCCGCAAAGGGTTTCTGGCAGGGCTTCCAATGAGTACACCAATATCATCAGCATGTTCTTTTATTGTATCTATTGCTTCGTAACACTGGTTAATAAAGTCATTGAACTCAACAAAATCCCGGGGAGGATATCCGCATACGCAAAGCTCCGAAAACAGCACCAGGTCGGCACCGGCGGCTTTGGCTTTATCAATGCCGTCAATTATTTTTTTGGTGTTCGATTCAAAGTTGCCAATGTGGTAGTTTTGCTGTGCGAGGAAAATCTTCATCTTCGTTAATAGTTATATAGTTTCCAAAGGTCAGTAATAATTCAAAAACAAAGCCGTTTATCCCCCATGCGTTTGATAAGTCTAGCTACCGTGTTGTTCCTTTTCTCCTGTAATAATAAAAAAGATGCCCCTGATGTTTCAGGCATTAAAACCGATGTCACCATTCATCGCTTTGATAAAGATTTTTTTTCGATAGATACTTTACAGTTGCAGGCTTCGCTAACAAAACTTAATGGGGCCTATCCTGCTTTCCTTCCACTGTATTTTAAATTTTTTGCGCCGGTGGAGGAAATTGCAGCGCAACAGGCCATGCCTTTCGATAGTGCCCTGGTTCAATACTTTCGTTTTATTAAGCCGCTTTATCAATCGGTAACACAAAAATTTGCTGATGTTAGTTCTATAGAAAAAGGCCTTGAGGAAAACCTGCGCTATGTAAAACATTACTTCCCACAGTTTGTTCTGCCTGTTGTTCTTACTTCTGTTGAAAGTTTGAATCCCGAGAATCCAACCGAGATTTACGGCACTACTTATTACCACGATACCCTTATCATCAGCCTTCAAATGTTTTTGGGAAAAGATTACCCGGCTTATGACCCTAGCCAGTATCCCGATTACCTGCGACGCCGTTTTAGCGCGGAGTACATTGTGCCTAATTCCATTAGGGCTATTGCCGGTGAGTTGTATTTAGATAGCAGCCAAAGTGCTTCTCTTATTGAGCAAATGATTGAAAAAGGAAAACAGTGGTGGCTGATGAAAAAGTTTTTACCCGATGCACCCGATAGTTTAATCACCGGTTATTCCACTGCACAAACCAATTGGGTACAAAAAGAAGAAGGCAACATTTGGGGATACATCAATCAGAACGAAAAATTGTTTTCCATAGAACTGCCGGCTATACAAACTTATATTGGCGAAGCACCTTTTACACAGGCCCTCCCGCATGATAATTATGGCGGCGGCGCACCGGGTAATATTGGTCCGTGGGTTGGCTGGCGTATTATTGAAAAGTTTGAAGAGAAGAATGGCAAGCTTACGGTTGACCAGATATTGCATACAACTGCGAAGAAGATTTTTGAGGAAGCGAAGTATAAGCCGAAGTAATTAGGGCTGTTGATTTGAGCTTTCGTATACTTCCAAAAGCTATCGGGAGTAGGTTATACATTTTTTATGTACCAAACAGTTGTGCTACTATTTATCGTCTGTTGCACAGTTTATGCTGAGGCCTCCGAAGTACACTCTTGTACGTTCTTACCGCTATGCAACAATAGATACTCTTGCTTCATTTGCTATTGATTATTAATTATGTTTGGTGCAAGAGCATGCGTATATTAACTGTCGTGTGCAATTCAACCAACACTCTTCTATGATATGTACTAGAGGAAAAGCCTCACCAAACAGCTTTGTAAAAAGCAAACTTTTTGCTAGTTCAGGAGGCTACTGCCAAAATCCAAGCTGCAATGAAATTTTGTTTAAGTCGTTTAACAATTCAGAAATTCACATTGTAGAGATTGCGCACATAATAAGTGTGAATGAAGGTGCAAGAAAAAGCGAAGAGCTAGCTCCCGAAAAAAAAGGTAGTTATGAGAACTTGATTCTATTATGTCCTAATTGCCATACAATTATAGATAAAGCAGAAAACGATTTCCCAGAAGATTTAATATTGAAATGGAAAGAGGAACATCAATCAAAACTAAATAGTTTGTTTGGTATAAGAAGATTCACATCAAGGGCTATGGCTAGAAACCATATAGA
>JAQBNG010000123.1 GCA_028288675.1 Flavisolibacter sp.
GTCTGTGCCGTGGGTGCCGCTATGTGCCTCGGTTTTTGGCTGCCGCAAAATTTTAAATATCCGTATGCGGCTATTGGCTTTTCCGATTTCTGGAGGCGGTGGCATATCACACTTTCTGCATGGCTGAGGGATTATCTATACATACCGCTGGGAGGTAATCGCAAAGGAGAATTCAGAACCTATGTAAGCCTGATGATAACCATGCTGCTGGGTGGCTTATGGCATGGCGCTTCGTGGACATTTGTCGTTTGGGGAGCCTTACATGGGATCTATTTATCAGTGGAAAGAATGTTAAGAGGCAAGAAAGAAACTACTGATAACCTTCCTTCCGGAGATAGAACGCCAACAGTTACTGTTATCGAACCGTACGTTACTAAACAGGCATCATTTGCTCCGGCTTTCCTGCAAAAGAAAAGCGTAAAAAATTTCATGCTGGCACTACTTACTTTCTTTTTAGTAAATGTTACCTGGGTGTTCTTTCGGTCACAGGATTTTACAACTGCATGGCGCTTGTTAGGCTCTATGTTCGGTGGAGATAAAGAGGGCATTGCGTTACTGCCTACCATTGGAATTTATAAAGTGGCAGTTGTTGTTACACTAATGTTCTTCTCGCACTGGTTCCTTCGCAATACAAGTGTATTAGAAGTTGCCAAGAAGATGAAATGGTGGCTGGTGAGTTTGGTTTGGGCATTGATGCTAATACTTCTAATCTTAAGTCAGGAGAGTAGCGGGTCGTTTATTTATTTTCAGTTTTAATACTAGTTAAGAAACAGACTAATTCAGGGTTATAAAAAAGAGCAGCGAATTTCGCTGCTCTTTTTTATTTATTCTAAAGTTTAAACTGTATTATGTAAACATCTCCCTCATCTTATCAAAGAACGATTTCTCATTCTTATCAGGATTTGGTTTAAAGTTTGGCGAGTGGTTTAACTTTTCCAATATCATCTTTTCCTCCGGGGAAACATTTTGGGGCGTCCATATATTTACATGCACCAACTGGTCGCCTTTTTCATAGCTGTTTACCGCAGGGAAGCCCTTTCCTTTCAGGCGGAAGATTTTACCACTTTGTGTACCGGGGGGTATTTTAATTTTCGCACGGCCATCAATTGTTGGCACTTCTAACTGCGTACCAAAAACTGCATCAGGAAAAGTGATGTGCAATTCAAACACTACGTTTAATCCTTCACGCTGTAGTTCCTTATGAGCTTCTTCTTCAATTAAAATTATCAGGTCGCCGGGAGAGCCGCCACGTTCGCCGGCATTACCTCTTCCACTTATGTTTAACTGCATTCCTTCCTGTACGCCGGCTGGTATATCAATGTTTACGGTTTCTTCGCCATAAACTCTTCCTTCGCCTTTACAATTATTACATTTCGCAGTAATGGTTGTGCCTTCGCCACCGCAGGTTGAGCAGGTAGTAACGGTTTGCATCTGGCCTAAAAACGTATTGGTTACTTTGCGTACCTGACCACTGCCACCACAGGTACCACAGGTTTGCACACTGCCTTTATCTTTTGCACCGCTTCCGGTACAAACAGTACAAGGCACATGCTTTTTTACCTTAATATTTTTAGTAGCGCCTTTGGCAATTTCTTCGTAAGTAAGTTTTAATTTAATGCGAAGGTTGCTGCCGCGTATGCCACGGGCTGCCCGCTGCCCGCCTCCGCGGCTACGTCCACCACCGCCAAAAAAAGACCCGAAAACATCTTCGCCAAACACATCACCAAACTGGCTGAAAATATCTTCCATGTTTTGGCTATGACCACCACCACGTCCATTACCACTTACACCGGCATGACCATAGCGGTCGTATTGGGCCCGCTTATCCTGGTCACTTAATACTTCGTAAGCTTCCGCTGCTTCTTTAAATTTTTCCTCTGCGCTTTTATCGCCGGGGTTGCGGTCGGGGTGATATTGCATGGCTACTTTGCGGTACGACTTTTTAATTTCATCGGCCGCAGAGCCTTTGCTAACACCTAATATTTCGTAATAATCTCGTTTTGACATTTTGGCTTCCATTCCGCTTTAAACGGAGAGTTTTTTATCCCTCAAATTATAAGAGGGTATGTATTTTATATTCTGCTTTTTATATTACCACCTTTTGTACTACTATAGGGCGACATTGGCGACGCTCCATTCATTTGTAATAATTCTGTTGGGCTTTATTGCCTGGTGGCATTACAAAGCGTACAAGAGTGCGACGCAACAGACGATGCCATAAGCAAAACTGCCGGGAACATAAAAATTTATTACAAAGAGCTTTTTAATCGACAGTAGTATCAGCCTGCGTCTTTCCATCTTCCGGTAGAAGACAAGGGCTTTCATTTACCCACTACCACTTTAGCAAACCGGATAATTTTATCATTCAGGTAATAGCCTTTTTGTACCTCCGCTACCACTTTGCCAACCATTTCATCACCAGCCACAATTTCCGTAATGGCTTCATGCAAATCAGCATTAAAAGGGGTGTTCACTACTTCCATGGGTTTAAGTCCTTTAGCAGTAAGGATATTGCGCAGCTTTGAAAAAACAAGGCTTACACCTTCTTTAACCTGCGAAACATCATTGGCTGTTTCTAAACCTTTTTGTGCCCGTTCGCTGTCATCAATTACATCAAGCAAATCAGTAATTACATCTTTGCCAGCTGTTTGTATCATTTCAATTCTTTCCTTAGCGGTACGGCGGCGAAAGTTATCGAACTCTGCTGCCTGCCGTAAGTATTTGTCGTTTAACTGTGCAATCTGTTCTTTTAATTCTTCTACTTCCGATTCATCAGCAACTGGTTCGTTAAGGTGCTGGTTACCATCAATGCTTTCGTCCGAATTTATACTAAAGTCCACTTGCTCTTTTTCCTGAACAGTGCCATTATCCTGCATTTCCTGTTTATTCATGGTCGTAAAAATTGTGTGCAAAGGTAGCTTTCAAGAATATTGCCAACCGGGCAAAGTGGGACAAATTGTCTTTATTAGCAGCCTTGTAACAAAATGAAGTTTGCAGTTGGCAGTACGCAGTTTGCACCGCTGATGCTATTGCTCATTATTCTAATACAACATCCGCATTTTTGCCAACTGCAAACTGATCCCTGCCAAGTTATTCTGCCCATCTTTGCACCATGAAAAAAGTGCACCTGAACCGAAAGATTGCCCAACGTATCGCCAATGGCCACCCCTGGATTTTTGGCAATGAGGTAAACAATGTAGAAGGCTCTCCCGAGCCGGGAGAGATGGTGGAAGTTTATTTTCACGACGGTAAATTTGCTGGCAAGGGCTATTTTAATCAGCAGTCGCAGATTATGGTGCGCCTGCTGACGCAGGAAAAAAAGGTAGAGATCAATGAAGCTTTTTTCTTTGAAAAAATAAGGCAGTGTTGGGCTTACAGGCAAAGCATTGGATACACCGAAAACTGCCGCCTGGTGTTTGGCGAAGCAGATGGATTGCCCCAGTTAATTATCGATAAGTTCAACGATTATTTTGTGATCCAGACTTTGGCCCTTGGGATTGATGTATGGAAACCTGCGGTGGTGAAGGCTTTGCAAACGATATTCAAACCTAAAGGAATTTATGAGCGAAACGACGTTCCGGTACGGGAACTGGAAGGCTTGCCGCAACAAAAAGGCTTTTTGTCAGAACCTTTTGACACCAAAATCATCATCAACGAAAACGGTTTACAGTTCCAGGTAGATATTGAGAACGGCCAAAAAACCGGCTACTTTTTAGATCAGCAGGATAACCACAAAGCCATTCGGCATATTGTAAAAGGGGCCGATGTTTTAGGCGCCTTTACTTACACTGGCACCTTTGAAATTCATGCGGCGCATTATGGGGCTAAATCAGTTTTAGGGCTGGATATTTCTGAAAACGCAGTTTCACAGGCCAATAAAAATGCGGAGCTAAACGGCTTGCAAAACATCGTAAAGTTTGAGACTGCCAATGCCTTTGATGCATTAAAGCAATGGAGCAAGGAAGAAAAGAAGTATGATGTAGTAATGCTTGACCCGCCTGCTTTTACAAAAAGCAGGGCTAATATTCAAAATGCTATTGCAGGCTATAAAGAAATTAATTTGCGGGGGATGAAGTTATTAAAGCCCGGAGGCTTTTTGGTAACGTCGAGTTGTACAAACCTTGTTTCGCCGGAATTATTCCTGCAGACAATTGATGCCGCTGCCAAAGATGCGCGGAGAAGAATAAGGCAGGTAACATTTAAGTCGCAATCATCCGATCATCCCATCATCTGGAATATGGAGAATACAAATTATTTAAAGTTTTTGATCGTGCAGGTTATCTAAACCGGGAGATGTTAGAACCGGGATAGATAGGAAAAGTGGAATTTATGGGAAATAAAAAAGGTCGTTCAAAATGAACGGCCTTTTTTAAAATGTTGTATATCCCGCTTATCCTATTCATCCCAAAAATCCCGGTTCAGATAAATTACTTTGCAACCTGGAACTTGCCAGACTCCACCATTCTTCCGGTTTTGTCTTTAAGCTGGTAAATGTAAACGCCACGGCTAAAGTCTGTGAGGTTAATAGCTGTACGCTGAGGCATATTACTGGCATCGTACATTTTGCGGCCTAAAATGGCATTGAAGATTTGAATAGAATACCCTTGAGAATAAGCTTTTTGAAAGTCGAAATTAATGACAGATGTAGCAGGGTTCGGGTAAAACCGTACAATTGATGCTTGCAGACCCGCCGATGAATTCGTTTTGCTCTCCTGAGCTTTCGATGCGGTTGAAACAATAAAAAAGGACACTATAAGTATAAGTCTCTTCAGATAATTGATTTTAAAAGATTACAGTACAATAATAGTTCAATTTTTAAAAAAAGCAAAGGCGATGCCGGAAAAAAGTGAAAACGGGTAGTTATACTTTTAGGCGGGTTAATGTTTCTGTAATCGCTTTGAAATTGGGCTGAAGGCCGGCATTTTCCAGGACTTCCTCATATTGAATAAGGCCGTCTTCATCAATTACAAACGCCGCCCTTTTTGAAACACCCCGCATTCCAAAACCAAATTGCTCATAAATAGCGCCATAAGCTTGTGATGTTTCTTTATTAAAATCGCTAAGTAAGGGAAAGTTTAAATTTTCTTCTTGTTTGTATTTAGCCAAAGTGTACAGGGAGTCCACGGAAATACCAATGACCTGTGCGGTAAAACCTTCATACATTCTTATGTTGTCCCTTACTGAGCAAAGTTCTGCAGTGCACGTAGAGGTAAACGCAAGGGGGAAAAAAAGCAGCAAAACGTTTTGCCCTTTAAAATCAGAGAGGGAGACTTCTTTTTTATTAGTATCAAATAAAGTAAAGCCCGGCGCAGGTTGTCCAATTTGTAATGCCATAGTATAGGTTTAGGGATGTAACAATTGTTCTGGTAAAGAGTTCACAAGAAAAGGCATGTATTTAGGAAGCAGCAATAATATCAGTTTCCTGTTTTGTATTGATGTGCGGTTTTACCCCGGCAATAATTTCTTTTTCTAAAATTTGGAGCAAGCCTTTTTTTACAAAATGGCGGTAGGTTACCAGGCTGATTTCCCTGACCGGCACTGGTGGCTTAAAGTGTCTTAATTTTTCTTTCCCTTTTTTATCAAACTGAATGGTTGCCAAGTGAGGTATAATGGTAATGCCACCATTCATCTCAGTAATCTTCAGCAGGCTTTCTATGCTTCCGGTTTCATAATCCAGGTGGTGAATGATAGCTTGCTGTTTTTGTATCTCACATAAGTTTAAAACCTGCGAACGTAAACAGTGCCCTTCTTCCAGCAACCAAAGTTTGTTGATGTCAATATCTTCCGCAAGGATATATTTCTTTTTGAGGCTTTTATTTTCATCGGCCACATACACTTTAAATTCTTCATAAAAAAGGTGCTTTTCAGCAAAGCCTTTTTCCGATAGCGGCGTAGCCATGATTGCCACATCTAATTTATCTGTTGAAAGCAACTTTAATAAATGTTCGGTGGTTTGCTCAACAATCTTAAGTTTTACAGCAGGATGGCCTTTTAAGAACTGCGTTAGAAAAAGGGGCAATAAGTAGGGTGCAACAGTAGGTATTACGCCAATGCGCAGCTCGCCATCTGTACCGCTTTTTATTTCTTTGGACAGAAGCCGGAGTTGTTCTGTCTCCCGCAGAACCACTCTTGCCTGTTCAATGATGGCGCTTCCGATTTCTGTAGGTACAACAGGTTGCTTGCTTCTGTCAAAAATGATAACGTCTATTTCCTGTTCCAGCTTTTTTATCATCATGCTTAATGTGGCTTGGGTAACAAAGCAACTGGCTGCCGCTTTTTCAAAGTGGCGATGTGTATCCACAGCTACTATATATTCTAACTGTTGTAGATTCATCTTATAGATATAATTGATGAAAGTATAGAAAGATTTGTTTTTGTCTATAGAAATATTGGTGACCTTTGTTAGAGTTGGAGCAACTGCTTTTATTACATAAAAAGCAGTTGCTTTAGTACACAATTTGATGCATTAATCACTTAAAGAATAATTGTATGATCAAAGAACAAAACCTAAACGGAAATGGCCAAAATGGTAACGGACAAAACGAGGGCTCTAACACCTTAACCACGCGGCAAGGCCACCCTGTTTCTGATAATCAAAACGTACGGACAGTCGGTAATCGCGGACCAGTTACTATGGAGAACTACCAGTTCCTTGAGAAGATGTCTCACTTTGACCGTGAGAGAATTCCTGAACGCGTTGTACATGCCCGTGGGGCAGGTGCGCATGGTGTGTTTGAAGCTTATGGAACTGTTGGAGATGAACCGGTTTCAAAATATACAAGGGCAAAATTATTCCAGGAAAAAGGGAAGCAGACACCGGTGTTTGTTCGTTTTTCTACAGTAGGACATGGCGGTCATTCGCCTGAAACTTTAAGAGACCCCCGCGGCTTTGCTGTTAAGTTCTATACAGAAGATGGTAATTGGGATTTAGTAGGAAATAACCTTAAAATATTTTTTATTCGTGATGCTTTAAAGTTCCCTGATCTTATACATTCCCAAAAGCCCGACCCGGTTACTAATATCCAAAGTGGTGAACGCATCTTTGATTTTATATGCAATACGCCGGAATCTACTCACATGGCTACTTTCTTATTTTCTCCATGGGGCATTCCTGCTAACTACAGGCATATGCAGGGCTCTGGTGTAAATACCTATAAATGGGTAAATAAAGAAGGTGTCGGTGTCCTGGTAAAATACCATTGGGAACCCTTGCAAGGAATTAAAAACCTTACACAAGCACAAGCTTCAGAAATCCAGGCTAAGAATTTTAATCATGCTACACAAGATCTTTTTGAAGCAATAGAAAGAGGAGATTTCCCCCAGTGGGAACTGAATGTTCAGATCATAGAAGATGGAGAACATCCTGAATTGGATTTTGATCCTTTGGACGATACCAAGCTTTGGCCGAAGGAACAATTTCCATGGTTGCCGGTTGGTAAAATGACGCTTAACAGGAACCCGGAAAATTATTTTGCAGAAGTTGAACAATCAGCTTTTGGTACCGGTGTACTGGTTGATGGTCTTGATTTCTCTGACGACAAAATGTTGCAGGGCCGTACCTTCTCTTACTCCGATACACAACGGTATCGTGTGGGTACAAACTATTTGCAATTACCGATCAATGCTCCAAGAAATAAAGTGGCCACTAATCAAAGAGACGGACAAATGGCTTACCATCAGGACCTTGTTCCCGGGTTAAATAATCATGTAAATTATGAGCCTTCAAGTTTGGGCGGATTGAAAGAAGCTCCCAAAGCCGGTAAGGATCATACCCCATTTTATTCAGCAAGTCTTGTTCGCCAAAAAATTGACAGAACAAATGATTTTAAGCAAGCAGGAGAAACGTATAGAAATTTTGAAGATTGGGAAAGAGATGAGTTGATCAATAATCTTGTAAACACCTTAGCGAATGCTAATAAAGTGATCCAGGATAAAATGATTGAGAATTTTACTAAAGCTGATGCAGATTATGGCCGCCGTGTAGCAGAAGGTTTAAAAAATGCAGCGAAGAATATTGGTGTGGTTAGTGCTCCTTCCGGCGCAACAAAAACCGAAGAAGGTGTGCAAGAGGCAGAACAAGTTTCAAAAGAAGCAAAGCCTTATTAAAGATGTAGATGACGTTGTTAATTCTTTTAATACCCAACCAGTTTTGCTGGTTGGGTATTTTTATAGGTCTGTCACAATAGATGATAAGCATTAATGTACCAGACCACAATCTTCAAAACGAAAGTCCAGCCGGGTAGCTGGACTCAGTATTCATTTATTTAAAAAACTTATGCTTTTAGCACCTCTCTTGAGATCACTAGTTTCTGTATCTCACTTGTTCCTTCGCCAATTGTGCAAAGTTTACTATCCCTGTAAAATTTCTCTACAGGAAAATCTTTTGTATAGCCGTAACCACCAAAAACCTGCACTGCATCATTAGCTACTTTAACCGCTACTTCACTTGCATAATATTTAGCCATCGCTGCCACCTTCGTCATTGGTTGCTTTCGTTCTTTTAAATCGCAGGCTTCTAAGGTCAGCAATTCGGCAGCCTGGATTTCAGTTGCCATATCTGCTAACTTAAAGGAGATACCCTGGAAAGAAGCAATTGGCTTATCAAACTGGTGACGTTCCTGTGCGTATTGCAAAGCTGCTTCGTAAGCACCTTTGGCAATGCCCAAAGAAAGTGAGGCTATAGAGATACGTCCGCCATCCAATATTTTCATTGCTTGTTTAAAGCCTTCACCAACTTCTCCTAAACGATTAGCATCAGGTATTATACAATTTTCAAAAATCATTTCAGCCGTTTCGGAGGCACGCATGCCTAACTTATTTTCTTTCTTACCGCCGCTGAAACCTGCTGTTCCTCTTTCCACTACAAAAGCCGTTGCATTGTCTTTTGTACGAGGCTCGCCAGTGCGGCAAATCACTACGGCTATGTTGCCGCTTATACCATGGGTGATCCAGTTCTTTGTTCCATTGATGATCCAGTTATCGCCATCCTTTGTAGCCGTGCATTTCATGTTGCCGGCATCGGATCCGGTGTTGGGTTCTGTTAATCCCCAGGCGCCAATCCATTCGGCAGTGGCGAGTTTAGGAAGCCATCGCTGCTTTTGTTCTTCATTGCCAAAGGTTAAAATATGACCGGTGCAAAGAGAATTGTGAGCTGCCACACTTAACCCTATTGAGCCGCATACTTTAGATATTTCTTCAATGATCGTTTTATATTCAAAATACGAGAGGCCTGCACCACCATATTGTTCGGGAACAAGTACACCCATCATTCCCAACTCACCTAATTTTTTAAAAATATGCAGGGGGAATTCCTGGCTTTCATCCCACTCCATAACGTGGGGCTTAATGTGTTGTAGGGCAAAGTCGCGGGCCGTTTGGGCCACCTGTTGTGTGATTTCAGAGGTTTCGAAATTCATAGTAGCAAATCGTTTAAGGGCGCAAATATAACACCTCACCCAGCTAACAAATTAGAGATAGAGTTGGTTATTGAAAGATTAAGTTTCTTTATAACAATTTGCTTTGGGCACCTGAATAGTAAAAGTGTGATTGAAATTTAATGTAGAGATTATGAAAGCAGGCCAATGCTTTTTAAGTTTGGATGGGAAACCAATTAACTAACGAGGGTCAGGCCATCATATCCTAAATGCATTCCCTTTGGCAATTCTTTTTCAACATCTATATGCTTGCCTAACTGGTGGGAAATATGTGTGAAGTAAGCCTCGGGTATCCCCAGTTCCTGTACCAAATCAATAGCTTCATCTAAACTATAGTGTGAGATATGTTTATTCTTTCGCAGGGCATTTACCACTACTATTTTACTACCTCTTATTTTTTCTTTTTCTGCTCCATCAATTCTGTTAGCATCGGTGATATAAGTAAAGTCGCCAAATCGATAGGCATATACCGGCATTTTTAAATGCCATACCTCAATAGGAGTAACAGGAATATCCCCGATGGTGAAAGGATCAAGCGTTATTTCATTTAGTTCCAATTGCGGTATGCCCGGATATTTTTTATCGGCAAAAGCATAAGCAAAGTCATGCATCACGGCATTCAACGTCATACTGTTACCATAGAGTGGCATAGACTTATGCTGAAAAAAATTAAAGGCACGTACATCATCCAATCCGGCTGTATGGTCTTTATGCGGATGGGTGAATAAAACAGCATCTAATTTTTTTGCGTTGATGCGGAGCATTTGATATCGAAAGTCAGGAGTGGTATCCACCACGATAGTTGTAGTTGGAGATTCAATCAAAATGCTTGAACGTAAACGGTTGTCTTTTCTATCTGTGGATGTACAAACTTCACAGGAACATGCAATCATAGGTACGCCGCTGCTGGTGCCAGTGCCAAGGAAGGTTATTTTGAGCGGAGGATAATTCACAAGTGGAAGTTACTGACTAAATAAGTTGGCAGTTTACAGTTTGCAATTAGCATTAAAAATTGATGGGATATTTACTAATTGAAAAGTTTGATTGCAGTAGATCAACCAGCTGCAAATTGGCAACGGCTAACTTTCTTCCTCTTGCGCCGCATGAAACCGGCCCATAATATCGTCAAACCATTTTTTGCTGTCGGGGGTCAGGGTTTCAGCCTCAACCTTTAGTTGCGGAATTAAATCAATCAGAGTATTGATGCGGCCTTCCAGTGGCAGAAACTTATTCAGCACTACCACTTTTCTGTCTTCTAAAATGCAAAAGCCACTTTGAAAAGAGCCCCTTTCATAGCGAACAATATAGCCGGCTTCTTCTATGACCTTGCCTATTTTATCCAATGTCGTTTGTGTGTATTTCATGCCCCTGTCCCCTAAAGGGGAGACTTAGGTCTATCTTACTTTTCTTTCTTCAAGTCATCATTAAAGAATAGCGAGATAAACGATTTATAATTAAAATTTTTAACACCAATAGCTATCGTTAGCGTAGTATATAAGAACTTACTATTTAAAAATAGCTGTAAAAATAATGTTTCTCCGGCCTAAGTCTCGCCTTTAGGGGGACAGGGGGATTTACTTGCTCACCATCTGTATCACCGGTACGATCATTTCCTCTAAACTTACACCGCCATGTTGAAAGGTGTTTTTGTAATAATTTACATAATGATTATAGTTATTAGGATAACATAAAAACACATCCTCACCACCAAATATGTACGATGAATTTATAGTGGGCGAAGGCAGGCCGGCTTCTTTTGGCTCTCTGAAAGCAAGCACTTCTTTGGGGTCGTAGTTTAAATTACGGCCATGCTTATAGCGAAGGTTGGTAGTAGTTTGCTTATCCCCGATAACTTTTACCGGTGTTTTTACCCGTACACTTCCGTGATCGGTTGCTACAATAATCTTAACACGTTTATCAGCAATTTTTTTCAAGGCCTGGTGCAGCGGTGAGTGTTCAAACCAGCTTGCGGTAATGCTTCTGTAGCTTACTTCATCGCCGGCTAATTCTTTCAACACTTCCATTTCCGTGCGGGCATGAGAAAGCATGTCAACAAAATTATACACGATAACATTCAGGTCGTTGGTTAGCAGGTTGTGCATGTTGTTCACCAACTCCAGCCCTGCATGGTTATTTACCACTTTGGTATAAGAAGTACGTAAGCTTCCTTCTCCCATGCCCTTTAACTGTGCCTTAAAAAGTTCTTCTTCGGCTAAATTTTTCCCACCTTCATCTTCATCGTTCATCCATAATTGCGGAAAGCGTTTTTCTATTTCAATGGGCATCAAGCCAGAGAAAATAGCATTGCGGGCATAATGAGTAGCTGTTGGTAAAATGCTATAGAAAGTGTCTTCTTCTACAAGCCTGAAACTTTCTAAAAAGGTAGGCATTATAGTGCGCCATTGATCGAAGCGAAGGTTATCAATTAAAATAAAAAAAGTAGGAACACCTTTCTCAACATGCGGCATTACCTTTTCTTTAATTAACGTGTGAGAAAGTACGGGCTTGTCTTTTACACCGGGCTTAAGCCATGATGTATAGTTTCTTGAAATGAATTTAAAAAACTCAGTGTTGGCTTCATTCTTTTGCGATTGAAAAACTTCCAGCATTTCGGGGCTGTCACTTTTTTGAAGGCTAAGTTCCCAGTGCACCAGTTCTTTATAAATTCCCATCCACTCCGTATAATTTGGGTTGGAATTCAAGGCCATAAATAAATTGCGAAACTGTTGCTGGTAGGCCGTAGTTGTTTTCTCTGCTACCAGCCTTCTATTGTCAATTATTTTCTTTAATGAAAGCCACACCTGGTTTGGATTTACCGGCTTTATCAGGTAGTCGGAAATCTGGCTGCCAATGGCTTCATCCATTAAATTTTCCGTTTCGTTTTTGGTGATGAGTACTACCGGTATTTGTGAGTTTACTTCTTTAATCTTGGTAAGTGTTTCCAAGCCTGTAATGCCGGGCATGGTTTCATCCAGCAGCACTACATCCACGGCATTTTCTTTTACATAATCAATGGCATCAAAACCATTGGTCAGTGTGTGTACATCATACCCTTTATTTTGTAAGAATATTTTTTGCGATTGAAGGCTTTCTATTTCATCATCTACCCAAAGGATTTTTGCTACTGCCATACTATGTATTTCTGATTTCGGAATTTATAATTTCTGATTGAAAGTGAACTAAGGTAGCCACATCGAATCAGAAACATGAACCTGAAAGCGTCCTGCTGTATTTTTGAGTGAAGTTTATCATTTCCTTATGCCATACGTTCGTAAAATTATTAATGACCCTGTTTATGGGTTCATTACTATAGACCATCCACTCATTTTTGAGATCATTTCGCACCCTTACTACCAGCGTTTGCGCCGCATACATCAAATGGCTTTTGCCTCCCTGGTTTATCCCGGTGCGGTGCATACAAGGCTGCATCATTCGTTAGGCGCATATCATTTAATGGGTTTAGCATTGAATGAACTTCGCAATAAAGGCGTGGCGATTACAAAGGAAGAAGAACTGGGAGCGAAGGTTGCCATTCTTTTGCATGATATCGGCCACGGGCCTTACTCTCATGCCCTGGAAAGGAAATTAATAAAAGGCGTTCATCACGAAGATATTTCTATACTGATTCTTCAGTTACTCAATGAGCAATTTGGGGGGCAACTGCAAACAGCTATTGAAATTTTTAGTGATGTTTATCCCAAACCTTTTTTGCATCAATTAGTATCCGGCCAGTTAGATGTTGATAGAATGGATTATTTGAACCGCGATTCTTTTTTTACCGGTGTAGTGGAAGGAGCTATCGGGTATGACCGGATTTTAAAAATGCTCGCGGTGCATAATGGTGAACTGATGATAGAGGAGAAAGCCATTTTTACGGTAGAGAAGTTTTTAGTTTCCCGCAGGTTAATGTATTGGCAGGTCTATCTGCATAAAACGGTTATGGCAGCAGAAAAGATGCTGGTGAAAATTATTGACAGGGCTAATGAACTAATTGCAAATGGAATAGAGTTGCCAACAGCTTCTACCAACCTGGCTTTTTTTTTAAAGGAACAAAAGCCCGGTGAAAAATTTATAAAACATCTTGAAAAGTTTGCGCAGCTCGACGATACTGATGTAATGTGTACGATTAAAAACTGGTGCGGGCATTTTGATACAGTTCTTTCGCGGTTAAGCAAAGGGTTGACAGATAGAAAGCTTCTTAAAATAAAATTCAGTTCTGCACCGTTTGATGATATGGTGGTGGAGTCGTTGCGAAAAGATGTGGCGCAAAAGATGAGCATTTCAGAAACAGAAGCGGCGTATTTTGTTTTCACCGGCGAAGCCACAAATACAACATACAATCCAGCCGATGAACATATTAAAATTTTATATAAGGATGGAACGGTTTCAGATATTTCGCAGGTTGACAATGCACTGATTCATCATCGGCTATCAACCCCTGTTCGTAAATATTATCTCTGTTATCTTAAATAAGTCAGGATTTTTAATGAAGCATCGAAAACGAGGCGCTTCATCAACTTCAATAAATAGCTGATGGTTTTAACAATTTTGCTTTTACAACGATATAATTATTTTGACTTATTTGACCTTGCTTTGCAGCAAGCCCGTAAAATGGCTTATCTTATTTGACTTTAGTATCTTAATGATTAATCAACTATGCAATTTACAGCCGCCCAAATTTCAATTTTATTAAGTGGAAAACTAGAGGGTAGCGCCGATACAACGGTTTCTTCTTTTGGCAAAATTGAAGAAGCGCAGGAGGGGCAACTTACTTTTCTTGCCAATCCTAAGTACGAAGAGTATCTGTACACAACCAATGCTTCAATTGCTATCATTAACGAAGGATATGAACTTCGCCACCAGGTGAAACCTACTTTGATCAGGGTTCAGGATGCTTATACCGGTTTTGCCCAATTGCTGAGCAAATACCAGGAAATGGTTACTCAACAATTAAAAGGAATTCAACAACCCAGTTATATTTCAAAATCTGCAAAGCTGGCCGATGATGTTTACGTCGGTGCCTTCTCTTATATCGGTGATAATGTGCATGTAGCGGCAGGGACTAAAATTTTTCCGAACTCATTTATCGGCGATAATGTAACCATTGGTGCTAATTGTATGATTCATCCCGGTGTAAAGATTTACCACGATTGCGAACTAGGCAATCACGTAAATATTCATGCTGGCGCCGTTATCGGTTCCGATGGGTTTGGTTTTGCACCGCAGGTCGATGGTTCATTTAAAAAAGTACCCCAAATCGGTAATGTTGTTATTGAGGACCATGTAGAGATTGGTGCCAACACCACCATTGATCGTGCAACAATGGGATCTACTACTATTAAAACAGGCGCTAAACTTGACAATCTTATTCAGATAGCACATAACGTAGAAGTGGGTAACAGCACTGTTATCGCAGCGCAGGCCGGCGTGAGCGGTTCTACAAAAATCGGCAATAATGTTATGATTGGTGGTCAGGCTGGCTTAGTGGGTCACATTCAAATTGCCGATGGTGCAAAAATTAACGCTCAGAGCGGGGTAAGTAAATCAATGAAAGAGCCTTATAGTGCGGTAACTGGTTCTCCTGCCGGAGATTATACAAGCTCCTTACGCAGTCAGGCAGTGTTTCGCAACCTTCCCCAATTAGAAAAACGTATTCAGGAATTAGAGGCTCTGGTAAGGCAGTTGATGGAAGAGCGGGTAGTAAGTGGCGAATAGCAGTAGCCTTTTAAATAAAAATACTCACTAGACTAAGAACCCTCCTAATTATTAGGAGGGTTCTTAGTCTATAATAACTCGTAATATGAGTGGCTACTTGCTAATAATCTCCCATTGTTTCCGGTAGTTGTGCTAAAGCCTTCGCCAGTTGATCATCATTAGGCGCTACGCCATGCCAGTTATGGTCATTCTCCATAAACTCAACACCCTTGCCCATAATAGTGCGCATGATGATGGCGATGGGCTTTCCTTTCCCCACTAATGATTTAGCTTCTTCTAAAGTATGGATCACTTCGTCCATATCGTTACCGTTCATTTCTAAGGTATGCCAGCCAAAAGCTTCAAACTTTTCACGAATGTTGCCAAGGTCATTAACCTTATAAGTGGGGCCATCAATTTGTTGGCCGTTCCAGTCCACTGTAGCAATCAGGTTATCTACATTATGGTTAGGCGCAAACATGATGGCTTCCCAGTTCTGGCCTTCCTGCAATTCGCCATCGCCATGCAAAGTGTAAACCACGCTTTGGTCGTTATTTAATTTTTTGGCTAAGGCTGCCCCAATACCCACACTCATGCCCTGGCCCAAAGAGCCTGTAGCAATACGTACGCCTGGCAAGCCTTCATGCGTGGTGGGATGTCCCTGTACACGGGAATTTATTTTACGAAATGTGGCCAGCTCTGCAATATCAAAATACCCGCTTCGGGCAAGGGCGGAATAAAAAACAGGGGAAATATGTCCATTGGAGAGAATAAATATATCCTGATTCTTTGCCTCCATATCGAACGGCTGAGGCACATGGTGCATGATTTTAAAGTAAAGTGCCGTTATAAAGTCAGCACAACCTAAGGACCCTCCAGGGTGACCACTAGCGGCCCCATGAACCATACGTACAATGTCTCTTCTAACTTGTGAAGCAATTTCAGTAAGACTTGGCATAAATTTTTAATGAAGATTAAACCTTAAAGAGAGAAATGTAAGAAATAAAACGGGATGCAAAAATGCAATCTTTTTATTAAAAAAATTTTCCTTTTATCTTATTACATTTGTCGGCGCCAGATTCATTGCAAAAGCCACAAATGAAAACTATCTTTAACGTGAAAGACAACTGAATGAAACTTTTTTTTATATTCCAAAACCCTCCTGCATGTTGAATCTTCTGATGACCACGTCAATTGCTTTTATCATAACCCTGATAGCGGTTCCAACCATTATAAAATTAGCTGATGAAAAGGGTCTTTTTGATGTACCCGATTCCCGCAAACTCCATACAAAAGCTATTGCTTCTTTAGGTGGCGTTGGTATTTTTATCGGCTTTTCTCTTTCCCTGCTGTTAACTATTTCAACCCGCCAAAATCCCGAATTTCAATATTTCTTCGCTGCCTTATTACTTACTTTCTTTCTTGGGCTAAAAGATGATATTTTGATTTTATCGGCCTTGAAAAAATTTCTGGGACAAATTGCGGCAGCGGCAATTGTGATTCATTTAGGCGGTATTCGTATAGATAGCATGCATGGTTTTTTAGGGGTTTATAATCTGCCCGAAACTGTTAGTTATCTTCTTTCTTACATGACTATTATTGTTGTTGTAAACGCCTTTAATTTAATTGATGGAATTGATGGTTTGGCCGGCAGTCTTGGCGTTTTAACCACAGCTGTTTTTGGTATTTATTTTTCAATGGCCAACATGCATGATTATGCCTTGCTTGCATTCTCGTTTACAGGTGCCCTTTTCGCCTTTTTGGTTTTTAATTATCATCCTGCCAAAATATTTATGGGCGATTCCGGCTCCCTTGTTCTAGGCTTACTCAATGCTATCCTTGTTATTAAGTTTATTACTGTGGCCGATGCTACTGCCGGAAGCTTTCCTATCACTTCCTCTGTAGCTATCGGATTTTCTATTTTAATGATTCCATTGCTCGATACTTTACGGGTATTCAGTGTTCGAATCTTCAGGGGCCGTTCACCTTTTTCTCCGGATCGTAATCATATACATCACCTGCTTCTAGACCGCGGCTTAAATCATAGCCAGGTTACATATTTTTGTTTGATAACGAATGTGTGCTTTATCGTGTTAGCTTATTTTGGAAGGTCCATAGGTTCTACCTTGCTTCTTTGCTCCATGATAGCAGTTTCTTATATGCTTATCGGTTTTCTAAAATTTTGGAAGCGCCGTTCCGTGTTAACAATAGCCAGTAATTCTTTCAAGAAGAATGCTGAGCAACCAGTCAATTCTACTACTAAAATTGTATCCTTCAAAAACGAAGAAGTAGCTATAGCAGAATAAGAATCATGCTCTCTTTATTTTCTTCTTTATTAGATTTGCGCTAACTAAAAATCAAGGAATGTCACCAGAAGATGTGTCGTTAACCATTCAGTTAGCTGAAGACTCTATGAACAAAGCGATCAGCCACTTGGAGGCTGAACTAGTGAAAATAAGAGCCGGTAAGGCCAATCCCCAAATGCTAGATGGAATTATGGTAGATTATTACGGATCGCCTATGCCTATTAACCAGGTAGGTAATATATCTGTAATGGATGCCCGTACTTTAACCATTCAGCCCTGGGAAAAAAATATGCTACAGCCGATTGAACGGGCTATCATTAATTCTAATATTGGTCTTAATCCCCAGAATGACGGTATTATTATTCGCCTCTTTCTGCCGCCGCTTACCGAGGAGCGACGTAAAGAGTTAGTAAAAAGGTGTTTGGGTGAAGGCGAACATTCTAAAGTAGCCATCCGCAGCATTAGAAGGGATGCTATTGAAACTATTAAAAAAGCGCAGAAAGATGGGCTGAGTGAAGATGCGGCGAAAGATGCTGAAGCAGAAGTGCAGGAACTAACCAACAAGTTTATTGTTTTTGTAGATAAGCATCTTGCTTCTAAAGAGAAAGAAATAATGATGGTGTAGAAAAACCAGTAGTAATTGGAAGTTTGCAGCGAAACCTTAATTCCCATTGCAAGTTGATAGCTGCCAATTTTGACTTATTTATTCGCCAGATAAACCCCGCATAAAATAATCCCCAAACAACCAAACTGAATTAAGGAAATGTTTTCACCATCTAACATTCCCCAGGTAATAGCTACAACAGGTATTGCATAAGTAACTAGGGAGGCAAATAATCCTCCTGCTTTTTTTATCAGCATATAAAAAAGAACTGTAGCTATAGCGCTCCCTAATATACCCAAGGCTACAGCTGCCAGAATGCTTTTGTGCATTTCTACGGAAGAGAAGGAAACTGGGTTGAGCCATAGAACAATGGCGGTTGGAATGGTTAAAAAGCCAATAGAAACGGTTGCCATTTTTATGGGATCAAGCCCCTTTAAATACGTGCCGATGATGTTTACATTTACGCCGTAAAAAACGGTGGCCAGCAAAATTAGAAGTGTAAAGCCAACATCGCTTATTGAAACCGGCCCTCTGGTAATGCTTAAAATAAAAAGCCCGGCAAAGCCTATCAGCACTCCGGCAACCTTTTTTGCTTCTACTTTGCTTTTGAAAAATAGGCCACCAATTACAATAACAAATAGAGGTGTAAGTGAATTTAAAATGCCGGCCAGGGAACTGTCAATTTTTTGATGAATTGCAATGGCAAATAAAAAGGCCGGAAACAAGTTGCCAAGCAAACCAGTTAAAATAATAATAGGAATTTTAGACTTAGGTAGTTTGCCAACATGAAAAATTGCAAAAGGAAGAAATACAATACCTGCAGAAAAAATTCGAATGGCCCCGATCTGCAAGCCGGTTAATTCATTGGAAGCTTTTTTAATCAGGATAAAAGAGCTTCCCCAAACTAAAGCAAGCAAAACAAAAAGCGCCCAGCTACTATTTTTTTGACGGCTCATGATTTGCAAATGTGCAGATGCTTTAGTTTACAATAATTTTATTTTATGCCCATGTTAAAAGACACTTCTACAAGAGCACCTAAAGAACTGGATAAGCAACAAACAAAGCAGCGCACGGAGGATTTAAAAACTACTTTAAATGAACTTCAAAACCTGTTGTACGCCGAAGGAAAACATTCTGTATTAATAGTGATACAAGGGATGGATGCCAGTGGGAAAGACGGCGCTATAAAAAATGTTTTTGGCGGGTTGAACCCCCAGGGAATTTCTGTAAAACCATTTAAAACACCTACTGCTGAAGAATTAGATCACGATTTTTTATGGCGTATTCATCAACATACGCCGGCTAAAGGAATGATACAGATATTTAACCGCAGCCATTACGAGGATGTATTGATTACCCGTGTGCATGGCTGGTGCAATGATGAAACGGCAGACAAACGGTTCAAAGCAATAAATAATTTTGAACAACTGGTAACAGAGCATAACAACACGCTGATACTTAAATTTTACCTGCATATCTCGCCGGAAGAGCAGCAGGGCCGTTTAAAGGAGCGGGAAGAAGATTTAACGAAAGGATGGAAGTACAATGCCACAGATTTGGAAGAGGCAAAACTTTGGGATGAGTATATGAAAATGTATGAAGACGTGTTTCAAAACTGCAATCACATTCCCTGGACAATAGTACCTGCAGATCAGAATTGGTACAAAGAATACATCATAACTAAAACCATCACCGATGCTTTACAAGAATTGAGCATGCACTATCCATCGCATAAAGATGCTAAGTAATTCCACCTGATTGCTCTGTATTTTCGCTTGAAATCAAAAGTAATTTACCATGGGATTTATTAAAGAGTTCAAAGAGTTCGCCTTAAAAGGCAATGTTGTTGATCTTGCTATTGCTGTTATTATTGGCGCTGCTTTTGGCACCATCGTTTCATCCCTGGTTGATGATGTCATTACGCCTTTATTACTGACTCCTGCATTAGAAGCAGCAAATATCAAAAACCTTGAAGACCTGTCGTGGGGAGCGGTTAAGTACGGAAAATTTATTGCGGCTGTTATTAAATTCATCATCGTTGCTTTAGCGTTATTCATGATCATAAAAGCAATGAATACTATGAAACGTAAAAAAGAAGAACCTGTATCACAAACAGCTCCTGAGTATTCTTTGCAGGAAAAATTGTTAATGGAAATCAGGGATTCTTTGAAGGGGTAATTTTTCAATTTATCCCCTATCTTTGGCAACACCCGCTCAAATAAAAGGGTATTGTTTTTAAAACCAATTCAGCTTACATGAGACGCACAACCTTAGTTTTTGTTGCCACCTTTTTTATACTCACGGTTTCAGCCCAAACAGAAAAGAAAGAGAAGTCCCCTTCTGCCTTCAAATTGGGAGGAATGATTACCCTGATGGGCGGCCAAAGCGGAACCCGTAATTGGGCACCTGCCGGCGAGGAAAAATTTTCGCTTACAGCTTACGGCAATTTGCAGTTGTGGGCTAATAAAGTTTCAGGTAAAAATAAGTGGATCAACAACCTTGAAGTTGCCTATGCGTTAATCAATACCACTTCCGGGGGCGTACGTAAAATTGATGACAAATTTGATTTTTATTCTAAATACAGCCATACTACCAGCACTAATGGAAATTGGGGTATTGGCATAGTGGGAAATCTTAGAACGCAATTGGTGAACGGCTACGATTATTCAGAAGACCAGCGCAGGCGCATCTCCGGTTTTTTTGCTCCCGCTTATATAAATTTTAGCCCTGGCGTGCAGTACACTTCTAAAAATGGTTCTCTCAATCTACATGTAGGTCCAAATGCCCGCTGGGTTGTGGTTACCAACTCGCCTTATAGTTTTAATTACCAGGGTGGTGTTACACCCGATGGTGATATAGAAAGACCCCTGGCAGAAAAGTATGGAGTGAATCCAAGCCGGGAAGTTCGTTTTGAGGCAGGTCCGTATTTCTCCGGCTTATTTAATAAAGAAATAGCTAAGAATGTAACCTGGAAAACAAGGTTGGACATTAGCTCTGATATCATTGAAGAAGAGCCTTTTCTTTTTGATGTGTACTGGACAAACACCATTGGTATGAAAGTAAACAAGTGGCTGAGTGTAAATTATAATTTTGACTTATACTACGATGATGATGTGAAAATGTTTGGCGCTAATAAAGAAAAACCCGCTACGCAGATGAAGTCGATATTAGGCGTAGGCCTTGCCGCTAAGTTTTAATAACAAACCTTATTTTTGCGAAGTCCTCTCTATCTTGTAGAGAGGACTTTTCTTTTACGCATAAAAGCAACCCTTGAGCACAACCTACCAGATAAAGCTTCCCCAGTTTGAAGGGCCATTTGACCTTCTTCTTTTTTTTATAGAGAGAGATGAACTGGATATTTATAATATTCCCATCACAGGTATCATCAAAGATTTCCTGGCGTATATCCATTCGCAGGAATCATTGAACATTGAATTGTCGAGTGAATTTATTTTATTTATTTCTACGTTGATGCGCATTAAAGCAAAAATGCTGCTGCCCCGCAAAGAAGTAGATGCTGCAGGCAATGAAATAGATCCCCGGCAGGAGCTGATTGATAAAATACTTCAGTATAAAACATATAAAGAAGCCGCAGCAGAAATGGCGTTAATGGAAGCGAGCCGCATGTTAATGATAAAGAGGGGCAATATCCAAAAAGAACTTTCTCAAATAGGAGAGGAGGCCAGTGAAGGCACAGAAGTGCAAACCATCACGCTGTTTAAATTAATGAAAGCATTTGAGAGGGTGATGCAGCGCCATCATGACAAATTAAATAAGCCTACCCACACTGTTGTTCGCTATAGCTACTCAATGGAAGCGAGCAAGGCCAATATGATTTCGATGATACAGAGCCAACGAACACTGTCGTTTGAAAAAGTTTTTGAAGCAGTGGAAAACAGGGTGCATGCCATTTTTATTTTCTTATCTATGCTGGAGCTGGTACAGCAAAAGTTTATGCGTATTTTAATTGGCGATGGGCGCAATAATTTTATAGTGGAGTATAATGAAGCTGAAGAAGGATTGACGGATGAAGAGCACATGCGGTTGTTGTAACCTTAGTCTAAAATCCATAACAGGATAGGCTTTTTTGAACCGATGATCAACGGTTCTATTTCTTTCAAAAATTTTGGCGAAACTGTCGGGCATCCATTGCTCTGGCAAATGTCATTGACAACCTCTGTATCTGGAACGCAACCATGAGAATGAAGCACCACGTAACGTTCCATTGCTCTGTCGTTTGTTGCTTCAAGGCCGTGCAGCTTAAATGCTAATCCGAATTTCCCATAGTAAGCATATCCGATCTTATACTTACCGACTGATGAACAACCGCAGCCTGTTATGTTACCATATCTTCTGCCTTCCAGCCATGTTTCGTTGCAATTGCCATGTGTTACAAGCCCGCTGTTGCTAACACGATTTTTTTTAAAATCATAAATAAAGAATCGTTTTTGATTTGATGGCAGGTTAAGATCAATTAGAAAACAAAGCTCGTTGTTATATTTATTCTTGTTTACAAAAGCCATTGCTTCTGACACTTTTGTTTGAATCTTTAGAATAGTTTTCGGAGCGGTAGTAGTTACAGTTGGCTTTTTAGGAAAGTGTAATGCTGTGAATCGCCTCTCCGCTTTCATATAAAAGAACGCTGTTACTGCAAATGCAATGGCGAAGAGTAGAAGCACAAGGGTAATGAATTTACTTCTCATAAAAATTATAGAGTAAGATGTAGAACTTCTTTAGTTCCATAACAAAAGCCGGCCTTGATTAAAGAGTTTAAAGCAGGAAGTGTTTAGCTGAGAAGGCGGCCATACACTAGTAAAAGAGTGTCAGGTACAGTTGATGGGAAAAGATTGTACAAACTTACGGAGCGCTAACTATTCTAAAATACTGCGGTACAGGTTTCAATTCGTTTCAGCTATTGGGCAGATGGCAGGGTGTATTGAATGATAACTCCACGCAGGTAAATATTACCTGTCCAAGGATTGGGAGAGTTATTTAAACCGGCATATAAATAATAAGTATTTACACTATTGTCCACCACATTTGAACCAAGGCTGGTTGGGTAAGCAGTACTTATTCCAGTAGAGCCGGCTGAAATAACAAATCCGAGGTTGTCCGCTGCAAAATTATCAAGCTGCAATTTTCGGCTAAGAAGAATAAGCAAATTGTCCGTTACTGAATTATCTATAACATAAACCGTCATATTCTGCAGCACTGCTCCATGTGGCAGATGAACAGGTGCGACCACCTTCCTGAAAGTGTTTGTCGTTAGCAGGGTTATGTCACCGCTACCTACCGCTTTGAAGCTTGTGTCGCTGCTTACCAACGGTTCAAAGTCAATACCCGAAAGTGAATAGTAAAGAGTTTTTGGAGTAGTGTAAACATAGTTACTAGCTTTTACATTGCCGGTTACTTCTAATTTTTCAGAAGGGGATAGTGTGGCAATACCAACATTGCCGTTGTTATAAATAACCATTCTTGTAAGGTTACCGTTATTCCTGAATTGAAATCCATTTAATGTACTTGAATTGTTGTACATAATCACTCCGTTTGCCGAACTGCCAGCCTGGCCAAATAAGATAGCGGTTTCATTGGCGGCGGGACTAAGCAGATTGATATAAGTATGGCCATTGCTTTCAACAACTAAGGGCGCAAAAGCAAATGGTGTAGCTCCTGAAGCTCCGTTATATACATGCAACTTACACAGAGGTGCAAGCGTTCCAATGCCTACATTTTGCGTTTTTGCAAAAAGCGATGACGCAAGGAAACAGAAAAGGAAAAGATTTTTTTCATATACCAATATTTAATGGCTATTTGATAAGGGTGCGAAGGAATAGAATAAGGGGAGAAGTATTTCTGATATAAAGCTATGTGAGTTTTATCACAGGGACAATATGCTTAAGATGTAAAAGCCATAGGAGAGGTAAGAACGCAACAGGAGGTACTAAATTGGTGTTATGCTTATGTGGAGAGATTCATACCGTACTTGATTGTGCCAGATACTTCCGCATAATTTCACACTTTAAAATTATGATGGGTTAGTGTATTTTCTTGTTTTTAAAACACCATTTGGTAATATAAAAAAGAAGCCGCCTACAATGTAGACGGCTTCCTTCAGTGCATAAAATCAGTATTAATATAACACCTTCTCTTTTATGGGTTCCGTCATCATTTCCCTTACAGTATCAGCAATTGCTTGTGCATCATATTCACATTCACGGTGCAATTCTTTCAACGTGCCATGCTCCACAATCCTATCCGGAATACCGAGAATTTTCAAATCGTTTTTATAACCATGTAAGGCCATAAACTCTGCTACAGCAGAACCAAATCCCCCTACAACAGTTCCATCTTCTACCGTAATAATTTTGTTATACTGCAATAAGGCTTCGTGAAGTAATTCTTCATCTAATGGCTTAGCAAAACGCATATCATAATGCGCCGGCTGTAAATTATCATTTCGTAGATCTCTAATAGCTGCAGCAGCAAAGTTTCCAGGGTGGCCAAATGATAAAATAGCAATGTCTTTTCCATCACGCAGCTTTCTTCCTTTACCAATTTCTATTTCAGTCATTGGTTTTCTCCACTCAGGCATTACACCTTCACCTCTTGGGTAGCGAATAACAAATGGCAGTGTTGTACTTTCCAATTGCGATGTGAACATCAGGTTGCGTAATTCTGCTTCATTCATAGGCGCAGAAATAATCATATTAGGTATGCAGCGGAAGTAAGGAACATCATACGCGCCATGATGGGTTGGGCCATCTTCACCTACTAAGCCGGCACGGTCTAAACAAAATACAACCGGCAGCTTTTGAAGAGCCACATCATGCACCACCTGGTCAAATGCCCGCTGCATGAAAGAGGAGTAAATATTGCAGAAAACTTTTAATCCCTGCGTAGCCATACCTGCACTGAGCGTGACTGCGTGTTGCTCGCAAATGCCAACATCAATCGCCCTGTGCGGCATCTTGTCCATCATTAATTTTAAAGACGAACCACTGGGCATAGCCGGCGTAATACCTATGATCTTTTCGTTCTGTTCTGCCAGTTCAATAATAGTATGCCCAAAAACATCCTGGTATTTTGGCGGCTGCGGCAGATCATATTTCTTCTTGTAAATTTCACCTGTTATTTTATCAAACAAGCCTGGTGCATGCCATTTGGTTTGATCTTTTTCTGCCAATGCATAGCCCTTACCTTTTACCGTTACAATATGTAAAATCTTTGGCCCCGGAATATTTCTTAAATCTTTTAAAGTATCAACCAGCTTGGTAATGTTATGTCCGTCTATAGGCCCAAAGTAGCGAAGGTTCAATGCTTCAAACAAATTGCTTCTTTTGGTTACCATGCCTTTTATACCAGCTTCCAGCTTAGAAGCCATATCACGGGTAAATCGTTTTCCTACGGGTAGCTTTCCCATCAATTTCCAAACATCATCACGGAATTTATTGTAAGTCTGCGAGGTGGTAATGTCGGTTAAGTATTCTTTTAAAGCGCCAACATTAGGGTCAATGCTCATGCAGTTATCATTCAGAATAATAAGCATGTCCGTATCGGCTACACCGGCATGGTTCATCGCTTCAAAGGCCATTCCGGCCGTCATGGAACCATCGCCGATAATAGCAACCGATTTCCTATCGGTTTCGCCTTTGTACTTAGCTGCCATCGCCATACCTAATGCGGCAGAAATAGAAGTAGAAGAGTGCCCCACTCCAAAAGTATCATACTCACTTTCGCTGCGTTTTGGAAAACCGCTCAGTCCACCATATTTACGGTTGGTCATAAAATTATCGCGGCGTCCTGTAAGAATTTTATGTCCGTAAGCCTGGTGGCCTACGTCCCAAACTAATTGATCGTAAGGAGTATTATATACGTAGTGTAAGGCCACTGAAAGTTCCACCACACCAAGCGAAGCACCAAAATGCCCACCATGTACGCTTACTACATCAACAATATATTGACGAAGCTCATCGCACACCTGGTGAAGCTTTTCCCTGGGAACTTTTTTTAAGTCTTCCGGAGTATCTATGGTTTGAAGCAAAGCACCTGCGGGTATTTGCATGAAGAATTTGTTTAAGTGCGTAAAAGTATTTTATTTTCTCTCATTTTACAGAACGGGTGTTAACGCTTAACAAACTGCAAGGGAATAAGGTTGAACAGGCAACGGGCAATTTCAAAGGCTACTCTCTTTCCTTCAACCCAGTAAGCTGCAACTACTGATTTGCAAATTGCAAATTGCCCCTTGCCAATTAGTTTCCCGCTTGTAAAATCTCTCGCCCACTGGTATATTTACATACAACCATAACCAACGGGCTGTCGTAGCTTTATATGATGAAGTCGTTTCAATTATCAAGGTATTGGGTGGCGCAGTTTGCGGGGTGGGGATTATTTGCTTTGATCAACGTTTTTTTTGCGCTTCTTTTCAATAGCTACGAACCTAAAATTTTGCAGCGCATCTTATTTTTTATGGAAGTGGGTGTCATCTTTTCGCATTTTATGCGGGAGGTAATTCATCGTTCCTCGGTTTTATTAAAAGATCTCAGGCAACAGATACTAACATTTATTTTACTTACAGTCGCTTTTTCCTTTTTTATTACCTGCATTGTTTCACCTTTTGAGCAATTGTTTCAGTTGCGCACAAATGCCGAAGGTGAACCTGTTTCCTATCTATCCCTATTTATCACCAACCTTATTTCATTTATTCCGCTGTTGCTTATTTGGAACGCCATCTATTTCATGTACCATTTCATCATTAAAACACGCAAACAGGAAATGGACACCATCAAGCTGGAGGCTTTGGTAAGGCAATTGGAATTGAACACCATTAAAGCGCATGTGAATCCGCATTTTATATTTAATTCATTAAACGGCATAAGGGCTTTGGTTGATGAAAATCCTGAAAGAGCCCGCAGTGCTATAACCGAGTTAAGTAATATTTTGCGAAGCAGCTTAAGTGCCGAGAAAGCGGAAACGGTTGCGCTTTCGCAGGAATTAAAGATTGTAAAAGATTACCTCGCCCTGGAAAGTATGCGCTTTGAAGACCGCCTGCGGGTTGAGTTTTTAGTGGATGAAAAAACCCTGAATAGTCCCGTGCCTCCTATGATGTTGCAAACGCTGGTGGAGAATGCAATCAAGCATGGCATCAGCAAGCAGATGAAAGGCGGGGTGATAAAAATAATTTCCGACATAAAACATAACCAGCATGAGCTTTTGGTTCAGAATACAGGCCACCTGAATGGTTTTGCAAAAAGTACTGGCTTTGGAATTGCCAGCACAAAGGACCGCTTAAGTTTATTATATGGTGAAAAAGCAAGTTTTGAAATAAGACAACTTGATCCTGTACTTGTGGAAGCAAAAGTGGTGATGCCGATGAAAGGAAGTTGAGTGAATGTGCGGATTAGCCGGCGCCGGTGTTGAGACATGTAAAAAGAAATTATCCAACATGCAAAGGAATATTAAGTGATGAAAAGAGAGACTGAATTAAAGAACCCAAACTATACACCTCAAACCCCAAACTTTTTACATGAGAGCCATTATTATCGATGATGAACGCTTAGCCCGAACAGAACTGCGCAAGCTGCTACAGGATTTTCCGGAAATAGAAGTGGTGGACGAGGCCTCCAATGCAGAAGAAGGCGTACAAAAAATTGACAGTCATAACCCCGATTTAATTTTCCTTGATATTCAAATGCCTGGCAAAACAGGCTTTGAAATGTTACAGGAGTTAGACCATGCCCCTACCGTGGTTTTTACAACCGCTTATGACGATTATGCCTTAAAAGCGTTTGAAGTAAATGCGCTTGATTACCTGCTAAAACCTATTGAACCAAAGCGGCTGGCTGATGCTATTGAAAAAGTTAGAAAGGTTGTAGGGGAACAAGTGCAAAGAAGTGCTTTACCTTTTATAAATGGGGCTGTAAACAATAGTTTGTTAGGCGAGCATGACCAGGTATTTGTAAAGGACGGCGAACGCTGTTGGTTTGTACGTCTTTCGGAAGTGCGCCTTTTTGAAAGCGTGGGGAACTATGCCAAAGTTTTTTTCGGTATCAACAAACCCCTTATTTTGAAATCATTGAATGCACTGGAAGAACGGCTTGATCCGAAAGTTTTTTTCCGGGCCAACCGCAAGCATATTATCAACCTTCAAATGATAGAAAAAGTAGAATCGTATTTCAATGGTGGGCTTTTGCTTGAACTAAAAGGTGGCGAAAAAGTGGAAGTTAGCCGCAGGCAAACGGTAAAGTTTAAGGAGATGATGAGCCTGTAGCATAGCCTTAAAATTTTAAAATGATATAAAAGCTTAGATAGGAAGCAATGGTTTTTACCGTTGCTTTTTCATTTGTGTTTTTATCCTTAAATTAATTTTTCGATTACTGAAAACTTTAAGGAGTGAAAGAATTATTTTACACTTCTATTATCAACCAACTATGTATAAATTCCTTTGTTCTTCTGCTGTTGCTTTATTTATTATAGCAGCAACCACTACGTGTTCTGTACAAAAAAACAGTGCTACAAGCCCTATGGTTGTCAGCACCAGCGAAGTGGCCCGTGTAGAAAATGCTTTGGCTTCGGATGAAATGCGCGGCCGCAAAACCGGCTCTCCTGAAATAGATAAAGCTGCAGATTTTATTGCCGGTGAATTTAAAAAAGCAGGTTTACAGCCACTTGCCGGTGATAGCTATTTACAGGAATTTGTAATGCTTAGACCAAGGCTGGGGGAATTGAAATACACTGCGGGCGGCATTGATATAGACCGGAAGAATATTATTGTTATCACAGGCCAGGCATCACTGAATGTAGATGAGAAGTCAGGCTACACAGTGGCTACCATCTCTGCCGGTGAAAATTTGTTTTCAAAAGCCCAAAGCTTTGCAGCAGCAAAAAAGAACACAATTGTACTGGTTGATACAAGCATGTCTAAAAATTTTGCGCGGCTTACCGGTTTAAAGCGCCAGATTTTTCGTTCACCATTTTCTACTATTTTTATTTTAGGCAGTACTCTGCCCAATGGTTTTAAAATAACCACAACTCACAGCTTTGAGGAAATCCGGTTTAAAAATGTAGCAGGCATTTTGCCAGGCAGGAGCCGCAAGGGAGAGCAGGTGATTTTCTCTGGCCATTATGATCATTTGGGTGTGGGAAAACCTGAAGCCGGTGATAGCATCTACAACGGCGCCAACGATGATGCCGCGGGAATTACGGCCGTTATTTTATTAGCCGATCATTTTAAAAAGCTGGGCAACAATGAAAGAACGCTTGTGTTTGTTGCTTTCACTGCAGAAGAGATCGGCGGCTTTGGTTCTCAATATTTTTCGCAGCAAATGAACCCCGCTACAATTACTGCTATGTTTAATATTGAAATGATTGGTACAGAAAGTAAGTGGGGTAAGAACTCGGCTTTCATCACCGGGTTTGAGAAAACAAACATGGGTGAAATATTGCAGGCGAATTTGAAAGGAACTGCCTTTCAGTTTTATCCTGATCCTTACACTAAGGAAAATTTATTTTACCGCTCCGATAATGCTACTCTTGCACGTTTGGGTGTGCCGGCACATACCATCTCCACATCTAAAATGGATAGCGAGCCAAACTACCACAAAGCAAGTGATGAAGTAAAAACATTGGATCTAGATAACATGGCGCAGATAATTAAAGCTATTGCTGAGAGCAGCAGAACGATTGTTAGCGGCAGGGATACGCCTTCGAGGGTGAAAGCCGAGAGTTTACAATAAAGTGTTTTCTGATGCCCGTAGTTTTTCATTGGAACGGTTATCGTTTTTATTTCTACAGCCAAGAGAATAATGAGCCGGTTCATATTCATGTGGAAAAGGCAGAAGCATCCGCCAAATTCTGGATCGAACCTCGTATAGAAGAAGTTTATTCTTATGGATTTACTTCAGGCCAGAGAAAGGAAATTCGTAAATTTATACAGGAGAATAGCGAACATATAAAAAAGGCCTGGTATGAGCACTTCAAGAATAAGTAATAAAAAATCCAACGACCCTTTTGACAAATTAATTTTTGAAAAAGGAGTAAGGATTAAAAATGTCCTGATAGAAAAAGAGCTTGATTTGATAGCTATTGTCTTAAACAACGGCGTTATCATCAAAGAAAATATTTCCTCTTACACGTCTCTAAAAAATGCTTCCTCACGGCAATTACAGAAATGGAAATTAATAAGTGGCGGGGTAGGCATTACCTGGAAAGAGTTAGATGAAGATTTATCACTCAAAGGATTCATCCAGCAGTCTGCTTTGCACGAAACACTACGATTTTTAGAAAGCAAACAACCGATAAAAAAAATAATTGCGTAGGTATTCAGGGACGAAAAGCAGAAACAGTTGCTCTGGCGCAGATTATTAAAGCCATTGCAGAAAGCAATTAAACAATCATTAGCAGGAAGAATACAAACGTTGAGAGCGAAAAATGAAGGCTCATAACAATTGCTTCTAAACTTTAATCAGATAAAGTAACCGTACCAAATGAGAAAAACCGCCTTCGCTTTATCATTAGTAATTCAATTCATTTTGACCTTTGCCTTTCTATTTATTGTTTATATCATTTATGCACTATTAGATGTTGAAGAAGCCGACATGATAAATGGAATAGGATTTATTGTTTTTCAGCCACTTTTTGGTTTCATTCTTACTGCAATAACCATTGTCATTTGTTTTATTGCTGGACTACCTATACGATTAAAAACTAAGATTAAACAATGGTGGCTTACTAAGCCCTTAATACCAATTTTGGGATTTGTAATTGGAGTTCTTCTACTAATCCTTGCTTTCAATCCTAACCTGACTGAAACAAAACAAATCATTTTATATGGAGAGACTGTGAATAAAGAAGTGCCCAATATTACAGTGTCAATTACAGGTTGGTTTCTTACTGCTTTTTGTTTGCTTCATTTTTATCCTCAGTCTTTATTAGTGTTGTTTCGCGGACAACCGGCAAACACCTTAATAAAGTGACATAAGATTTCACCAAAAAAATAAGGTCACTCTGAAATTTCAGGGAATGAATTGATTTACCCAATTCTCTTGTAGCTGCATGTTAAAGACCAGCCCGCAATTACTAAACTTACAAATACCAGTGTGTAAAAAAGGTAGAGGTAACTCACATCCAAAAAATTATAAAAAAAGCTAAGGCTTAGTTGAAAGCCTGCTAATAAAAAATTAATGGTGCTAAAGCCTTTCTTACGTAAAAACATAAAAAAGAGAATAGGTACGATAAAGGTTCCCCAAACTAAAATGGTATGCAATAGCTGAACATGCGATGGGCCAAAAATTTTTGCCATTCCTAATGACTGGTAAAAATGCTCAGGCGTTTCTTTCCATACCCTTTTGGCATGAGCAATATATTGATGCGGCAACTGCAATTGAAAGGATAGAAACTTTGTTCCAAAAGGCATGATCAATAGTGCTGCAACCAAGGTGCCTGCTGCTAACGTTTTCATTAAGAATTTATACTGCCGGTTGTATAATAAATAAATGGCTGCAAACGGTAACCACCCTATAATTGCATAGCGGCTTAGCAGGCACAAAGCCGCAGTACCACCAATGAACAAAGCATTACCCGATATGATAGCAACTACCATAAGGGAGTAGTAAAAAAAGACCACACCTTCTTCGCTCAGCCTGATGACATTGTGGGTTTGATCAAGATGCAGCCATGCTAGCAAAACCAATAGCGCCAATACATAAAATAGAGTTATGCTATTTCTTTTCCATGCCGGTAAAATGCATAAGATAATGCTTAGCCAAATGCCACCAACCGTTACCCAGCGCATATCAAAATGAAACAGTGCCGAGGTGCAAAAAGGCAGCCATAAAGCGGGTAGATAAATTGGCTGTATGCCATTCCATATTTCAGGGATAGGCTGATAGATTTGGTTGAATTGTCCATTTAAAAACCGGTGGCACATTACACCGATGATAGGAAGCATATCGGCATACTCAATTCGCAAAGGAGTGTTGTCTAAAATGTTTTTTGCAACGCTGTAGCTTAAGGGCAATAAAGCAGCAATACTTAAAAGCTTCAGCAATGCTTGCTTGTTTATAATTATTGCTTTCTTAAATGTAAATGGAGGCAGGTATAAAATACAGAAGCTGCTTCCGATTCCGCAGCATAAAAAAAGGAGACTATTAACTGCACCAAACCGGGGGATGGTTAAAAAGTATGTAGCACATAAAACCTGAAGGACAGCTAAAAGAACAAGTACATGAACAGAGTTAGAAGAAATTTTCTTTAAGACCCAGCGCATGTGTTGTTATGTTAAGTATGAAGTGACGTTTGCGTGAGGGATAGGAGCGGAAATCCTTTTTGCCGTCAGCCTTTAGCTATTCGTAGTGACGTTTGCAAAGGCAAAAAGATTGCAGCGGATAGCCCGGCCCGAGGCTTTGCGAGGGACACGCCCAACTAAAAATCTGCCATAGTACGCTTACCATTTTATAAGCAGGATGAAGTTGTAAAACGCTATGAAACCGTATGCACCTGGTGAATAGCCGCAGCCATTTCTTCTAACAGCGAAGGTTGTTTTTCAATAGCGTTGCCTACAACAATTACATCGGCACCTGCCTTGCAATTCAGGTAAGCTTTTTCCGCATCCCTAATGCCACCGCCAATGACCAAAGGCACTTCAATATTCTTCGCCACCAGTGCAATCATTTCTTCGCCAATGGCTTTTTTGGCGCCGCTGCCGGCATCCATATAAATTAATTTTTTGCCCAGCATCTCACCAGCCATAGCGGTGCAAAGGGCAATCTCAGCTTTATCAGCAGGAATGGGTGCAGCACCACTTATGTAAGAAACAGTTGTAGGCGCACCGCCGTCAATCACCATGTAGCCGGTAGAAATAATTTCCAGTCCGCTCTTTTTTACAAACGGTGCAGAGATGACGTGCTGTCCAATTAATAACTCGGGGTTGCGGCCAGAGATGAGCGATAAATACAAAAGAGCATCGGCGTACTTGCTTATCTGCGCCGGGCTGCCAGGAAATAGAAGAACCGGTATTGAGGACTCTTGTTTTATCTGCTCAATACATTCATCCAAATGATCTGAAACAACCAGGCTTCCACCTACAAAAAAGAAATCTACTTTACAGCGGTTGGCCGATTGCACCAATGCGGACAGGGAAGATGAAGTGATCTTATCAGGATCAATTAAAACAGCAAAGGATTTGTGACCGCTATTCTTTTTTTCCAACAGGGACTGGTAAACATTCATCTTCATCCGCAGATATTATAGGTGCAAAAATGCAAAAAAATTGGCTACCTCTCCTTTATAACCTTTTATATACGGCTATTTGTACAATGTGGTTATTGGTGAAAGAACTTCGGGTAGACGTATATTGGTTCATATAGCCTGCTTCCAAGTCTATTTTATTGGGTAACCGATAGCCAATTGCACAATACAAACGGTTTTGATCGAAGGTCTTTCCATTTACAGCACTCTTATTGCCGGTATTTAAAAACACCTCGTTCTGAAGAGCCAGAAAAACGCCTTTTGAAAAAGAAGGCGTTGCAGTTAAAGGAAAGATGCTGCGGATAAAGTACCGGAAACGAAATGCCTGGCTGGTACCATCTGTTTCCAGCTCATTGTTTACCACTTTTGCTTTTGAAATAAAGCGTTCCTCAAACCTGATGCGGTGAGCAATAGAAATGTTTTTGGCTTTATGATTAAAAAGCCCTTGTTGCCATATCCGGTGTTCGGGTAAAAGATCGGAAACACCATTAATTGTACGACGGTTACTGATGAAGGCATAACCCGCAGTAATAACCAAACTTTTAGTTGCATGAAAATTTAAACCGGGGCGCAACAATATTGTTTGCACCTGCTGCAGTTCATCTGTTGAACGAAGTTGTGCGTCAAAATGCAGGCTAAAGCGAGTATTCAATTTGAAGGTATTAAAAGAAGCAACCCACCCGCTGAATTGCGGTTGTGCTTTTGCCGTATGAAAGAAGAGAATAAGGGTAAAAAAGAAAAGATAGCGGAAGATCATTTTCGTCATTTCGTTGGTGAGCCTCAAATATCAATATTAGTTATTGAAAATAAAGATTGCCTCATTGCTTTTATTCAGTAAATCGTTTTTATTCGTTGAAGTAGCGGGTGCTTTGCCTTGGTAATTTAGCTAATACTAATAGCACAATTCACCCATTCCCCATCAAAAGAAGCCTTGTATTTTTTATAGAAGTTGATAGCCGGTTCGTTCCAGTCAAGTACCTGCCACACAATACCATTGAACCCTTTTTCTTTAGCTTCTATAATAAGTCTGTCAAAAAGCATTTTGCCCATTCCGCCACCGCGAAGGTTTTCAGTTACTAAAAAATCTTCGAGGTACATGCGCTGGCCTTTCCATGTACTAAAGCGGATATAGTAAAGCGCAAAGCCTTCCACCTTTCCATCCAGTTCGGCTACAAAAGCCCACCATACAGGCTTTTCACCAAAACCGCTTTCTTCAAAATGTTCCAGCGTTACCGTTACTTCATCCGGTGCCTTTTCGTAAAGGGCTAATTCTTTTACCAGCTCTAAAATTCTTGCGCAGTCTTCTTTAACTGCACGGCGTATAAGGGTTTGGAGTTTTGAGTTTGGGGTTTGGGGTTCTTTAGCTTGGGCATCCATTCCTTTTATATTTTAGTTTTTATGTTCTGATTTTTACTTTTTATGTTACCGGCAATAGTGCCACTATCATCGTCTGTTGTGTCACTCCCTTGTACGTTCAATAATTCTATTCAGCAATTGAAAACTTCATTAGCAAATTAGCACATCATCACATCACCTGATTAACCAACGCCTGTTCAAGGTCTCCCATAATATCCTCTGCATTTTCTATCCCTACGCTCATTCGTATCAATCCATCGGTAATGCCATATTGTTCTCTTTGTTCTTTAGGCACACTAAAATGCGTCATCGAGGCAGGATGAGATAGCAAAGTATCCACCGTGCCTAACGACACCGTGCGGGTACACATCTGCAACCGGTTCATAAAAGTCATACCTGCCTGCAGGCCGCCTGTTACTTCAAAGCTTAACATGCCTCCAGGCTTGCTCATTTGCTTTCTGGCAACTGCATAAGCCGGGTGCGAAGAAAGTCCTTCATAATTAACCTTTGCAATAGCGGAATGCCCTTCTAGAAACTCCGCTACTTTCGCCGCATTACTGCAATGACGGTCCATGCGCAGCTCTAAAGTTTTAATTCCCTGTATTACTAAAAAAGCATCAAACGGATTGGCATTACCACCCAGCAGACGATGAGTTTTAGTAATTTTTGTCTTCATCCAATCTATGTCTCTTCCAATTAATATTCCGCCAATAGCAGTGCCGTG
>JAQBNG010000173.1 GCA_028288675.1 Flavisolibacter sp.
CGCCTGTTGCAGATTTTACTTTTAATAATAATAATGCGTGTTCAGGTACAAGTATTCAATTTACTTCATCAGTTAGCACAGGGATTGCTCCTTTCACATATGCCTGGGATTTTGGCGATGGTTCGCCAATTGATGTAACTCAAAATCCGGCGCATGCTTTTACATCGTTGGGATGTGGTACTGGAACCTTTAATGTGAAGCTTACAGTAACAGATGCAAACGGATGTAAAAGCACGACTGTAACGAAGCCTGTGTCAATAAAGCAGGCACCTGATGTACAGTTAAAGGATGACAACAACAACTTCAATCCATTTAAGAATTGTGATAACAATCCAACTCTAGCTAATCCCAATTATACAATTACGGTATCCAATATTTCACCAAGTGCAGGCTGCGTCGCCTCTTATACACTTGATTGGGGTGATGGAAGCCCTGTAGTAACTAACCCTACTTTTCCTCTAACCCATACTTACACACAGTTAGGTGCCTTTGATATTGTGTTTTCCGGAGTTGGAAACAACGGTTGCAGTTTTTCTAAAACATATTTAGCTGCAAATCAAAGTAACCCTGATATTGGAATTGGTACAATTGGCCCCACCATTGGCTGTGCGCCACTTTCTATTTCGGCAGTAGTGTCACTATGGACAGGTAATTCGCCTGGTACAAAGTACAGACTTGAATTTGGGGACGGGGCAATTCTCAACCTTTCGCATCCTATCAATACGGCCCTAACCAATGACACAATCAATCATACCTATAACACAAGTTCCTGTCCTTTTTCAACAGCCTATCAGTTGAGAATAACTGCTACCAACGGTTGTAAGAGTAAATCTTTTGTGGGTGGTGATATTGAGGTTAGAACAAAGCCACAACCTAAATTTTCTTTACCAAAACCTATCTACTGTGTAAATACAAGTGTTTGTTTTACCAATGAAACAATCCCCGGATATTATGCTAACTGCGGTACAACAACTAATTATACATGGGACTTTGGTGATGGCACGCCAACAAGCAATCTTCAAAGCCCTTGTCATACTTACGCAATACCGGGTGTTTATACCATTTCTCTTACCACCTCTAATCCATGTGGAACAGGTACAACTACAAGGGAAGTTTGTGTTACCGCCCCCCCCGTTTCGTTATTTACCTTAAATAAAATCGAGGGATGTGCACCACAAACTATAACAACAGCAAACACCTCAAGTGCGGGGGCAAGTTGCGCAACTGCTACTTATTTATGGTCAGTAACTTATTCGGCTTCGAACTGTGGTACAACTGCACCACCACCATACTTTACCAGCAGTACAACTGCTACATCAACAACTCCGGTTTTTAGTTTTACTAATCCGGGTACTTACACAATTCAACTTGCAGTGACCAATGTTTGCGGCACTGTTAGCAGCACTAAAACAGTAGTTATTAAAAGACCTCCAACGGTTACTTTACCCACTGTGCCAAGTGCATGCGCATCGATAATTCTTAACCCGGGCACAGGTGCAACAGTAACTAATTGCGGCAGTGGGCCCCTTAGCTACTTGTGGACATTTATTGGTGGAACGCCGGCTACTTCTACCAATGCAAATCCGGGCTCGGTTGCATTTAATACAGCAGGTACAAATACAATTACTTTGGCTGTAACAAATGAATGCGGTACTACAACAGCTACACAGAACTTTATCATTGCACCACCACCTGACTTAACGGTTCCTGCGAATGTAAGTATCTGTAGCGGGCAAACTGCCGGGCCTTTTACATTTACAAGTGCTACCACAGGTACAACTTTTACCTGGACAAATAACACTACAAGTATTGGCTTAGGGGCAAGTGGGAGTGGAGCTACCATTCCATCTTTTACAGGAATTAATAATACAGCAAACGCAATTACAGCAACCATTACAGTCAATGCAACAAAAGGTGGTTGCCCTTCTACTCAATCTTTCACCATCACCGTTAACCCACGCCCTGCAAAACCTGTTGTTGTTCGTCCTATAACTTATTGCTTAAATGAAACTGCGGTTCCCTTAAGTGGTACTGCTACGCCGGGTAATACGCTTAACTGGTACACGGCTTTCCCGCTTTTGGGGGGCAGTAACACACCGCCCACACCTTCTACCAGTACTGCAGGCAACACGACGTATTATGTAGTGCAGAACAATGGCACCTGCGAAAGTGATACGTCAAGAATTGTTGTAACAGTAAATCCTAAAATTGCTAATAATACTATTGGCGTTGACCAAACTATTTGCAATGGAGCCAATGCGCAAGCCTTTACTTCACAGACAACTATCAGTGGTGGTTCAGGCAGCTATCAATACCAGTGGCAGGTTTCTACAGACGGCGGCATTACATGGTCAACTATTACCAGTGCAACAGCAGTAACCTATAATCCCGGTGCTGTAACAGCAGATACAAAGTATAGAAGAATAGTTAACAGCAGCACCTGCAGCGATACATCGAATATTGTAAATATTACTGTACAAGGCAGCCTGGCTAATACAGGTATTGGCATCGCTCAAACTATTTGCCCGGGCACACAGCCTAATGCATTAATTGGCGAAATACCAACGGGCGGTAATGGTGTTTTTACCTATCAATGGGAAAGCTCCTCAAACAACATCACATGGACACAAATAGCAGGAGCAACAGTCGCTGATTACCTGCCGCCTGTGCTAACTGTCACAACCTACTATCGAAGGAAGACTATCAGTGGTCAGTGTTCCGTGTATTCATTATCTGTACAGATAACCGTGAACCCTAAACCAACAATGGTGGGCACACCGGATATGTATTTATGCAGTACCAGTCCTTCGCCGGTAATTGCATTTACGTCAACACCTGCAGCTACTTCGTACTCATGGGTGAATGATAATGCTACAATAGGACTGGCTGCATCAGGAACGGGAAGCATTAACTCTTTTGTTGCTACTAATAATTCGTCTCCAAAAGTTCCTGTTACAGCAACCATTAAAGTGACGCCTGCGTTCACAGCCAATAGTGTTAGCTGCGTTGGCGATCAGGCTACGTTTAAAATAATCGTACTGCCAACAATTACACTTAACACAATACCAGGCGAAACAAAATGTAAAGGCGAAATTGTTGCTTCGCTAACCCCTGTGGCAGATACAGTTGCTTTTGCCGGAAGCAGCCTTCAATATAATTGGACGGTAAGCGGCAGCGGTATCTCACTTACTAATGGCAGCGGTTCACAAATTCCATCTTATACAACCATTAATGCAGGTAGCAGTGACCTTGTTGCCACCATCACCGTTACACCAAAATATAGCTATGGTGGTAAAACCTGCGATGGCACGCCAACATCTTATACTATTACTGTAAAACCGGCTACGGCTAATGCTAATGCAGGAGCAGATCAAACTCTTTGTGCGCAAACCACGGTAAGCCTTTCGGCAAATTTTGTAAACAACACAACCGGTACCTGGTCGCAAATTGCAACAACTGCTACCATTGGTTCTCCCACTTCTACCAACACAACAGTAAGTGGTTTACTCCCCGGTACGGTGTACAAATTTGTATGGACGCAAACCGGCTTTGCTTCCTGTCCTGCAACAACTGATACGGTAGTAATTGATAACAAGCCACCCCTGGTAAATAAAATTGATGTGGTAACGCAAACCATTTGCGCCGGTGTTACAATTAATGTAACCGGCTTTGTGGCAACCGGCGGTAGTGGTACGTACAACTATCAATGGGAACAGTCAGCGGATGGTATTACTTATACGGCTATCACCGGTGCTGTTTTGCAAAACATAACTATTACACCACTTGCCACGGTTTGGCTGCGCCGATTTGTAAACGCCCCTCCATGCAGCGGTTATTCTGATACGCTTAAAATAAATGTGCAACCCGCCCTTGCTAATAATACCATCAATGCAGATCAAACTATTTGTACCGGCATTGTACCGCAAACTATCACCGGTTCTTTTCCCACAGGCGGTAACAACAGCTTCACGTATGTGTGGGAGCAAAGTATAAATAATGGCAACACATGGACCGTGATAACCGGGGCTGTAAGTGCAAGCTATTCACCCGGTGCTTTAACGCAAACTATAAAGTTCAGAAGAGTTGTTTCCACGGTTTTATGCAGCGGGCCATTAGGCAGCACAAGCAACATTGTTACTATCATTGTGAACCCCGATGCAAGAGCATTATTTATTTCAACCGATACCATTAAATGTCCGCCATTTGTTATTACGCCGGCAATTATAAACCTGCAAACTTCACCAGCTAATAATCAATACCTGTGGTATGCTAACGGTAACTTAATAGGCAGCGGAATCACCTTTCCCGGTTACACCATCGCCTTAGAAAACGATTCGGTTATCATCAAGCTAAAAGTACTTTCTGCTTTTGGTTGTAAAGATGATAGCCTCTCGCAGCAGTTTAAAACAGTAAAGAAGCCTACACCCTCATTTATACTTAGCGATACAGTAGGTTGCGGGCCAATAACAATCACCGCAACAAACACCAGTACCTATATAAACGAGTTCACCTACTTCTGGGATTTTGGTAACGGGCAAACATCAACCGCCGTACAGCCAACTGCAATTACATTCGCTCCTAACCCGGCCTATGGCGATACCGTTTATACAGTAAAACTGAAAGTGTTTTCCTCTTGCGATACCCTGACTTTTATAAGAAGCGTTCGGGTAAAATCAGGCCCAAAAGCGTTATTCACGCCAACAAAAACAGCAGGCTGTTCACCTATGGTGGTAACGTTTAGAAACACCTCAAAGGGATCTAACAATACCTTCTTCTGGAATTTTGGGGATGGTGCAACATTGGCAACTACATCTCCCGATGATGTGCAACATACTTTCATCACCGGTGTTGTAGATACATTTTATGTGAAGCTGGTAGTGGTTAACGAATGTGGTGCAGACTCTATTCAGTATTCTATTATTGTTGCGCCCAATACCATCAAATTAAACCTTGCAATAAATGGTACCGATCGTTTCGGTTGTGCGCCTCATGCTGTTGCCTTCGTTAATAACTCTCAAGGCGCTTCTGTCTTTCGCTGGAACTTTGGCGATGGAGCAACTACCACTACAAATAAAAATATAGATACGGTTTATCATACTTATCTCACACCGGGCAATTATACAGTTGCCCTGCAAGCCCTCAATAATTGCAGTGATACAACTACCACGGAAACCATCACCGTTTATCCAAAACCAAGAGCCGCCTTTACGGCCGACAAGTTTACTGCCTGTAAAGGTGATTCGATTCGTTTTACTAACTTATCAGATAGTGCAACAGCTTACTTGTGGCAGTTTGGTGATGGACTTATATCTACGTTAACCGCTCCGGTTCACACCTACTCAACACCGGGGAGTTATATAGTGAAACTGATCACTTACCGTAATAATCCTTCCGGTAATGTATGTACCGATAGCACAACACAACCGATAACTGTTACGGCTATGCAAACCGGTTTCTTTACGGTGTCGGATTCTGTTAGCCAATGCGCCCCTCTTACCGTTACGTTTCTTAATAAAAACAGGCCATCGGTAACGGCCGTCTGGGATTTTGGTGATGGTAATACAACCTCAGGCGATAGTGTTGTGCATGTTTATCAAACTGCAGGTACTTATATTGTAAAGCTTGTAGTAACTGTTCCCGGCGGTTGTACTTACATCACTAATAAAACTATCGTGGTTAACGGGCCAAAAGGAACATTGAAATATACAGGCGGATACAACTGTTACCCTGCTGCTATACAATTGCAAGCCGTTGCAACCGGCGCTTCAACTTATGTATGGGATTTTGGCGATGGCACTACACAATCAACCACGCAACAAGTAGTGTTTCATTCCTATGCTAACGCTGGCTTTTATGTACCGAAAGTATCCTTGCAAAACGCCACCGGTTGTACTGTTCTGTTAACGGGAGTTGATACTATTAAAGTAGATAAGGTAGATGGCGGATTCACATTTGCAAAGGATGAAATTTGCGGCTTTACTACCCTAACTTTTACCGATACATCAAGGGCCTTTTTTGGTAAGCAAAGTATTGCGTGGAGTTTTGGTGATGGTACATATGGCACTGGTTCTTCTCCTTCGCATGTTTATACTGCAGGCGGAATTTATACTGTTGAATTGATTGTTGTAAGTACAAGCGGTTGTTCCGATACGGTTACCAAGCAAATTAATGTGTTGGTGAAGAGCAAGCCTTCTATTGCTATTGCTGCCGACGCAACTGCCTGTACAAGAAGGAACATCCGGTTCACCGGCGTTATTCAAGCTGCGGATGCTATCAACCTTACACAATGGAATCTATCGAATGGTGCAAGCGGCACAGGGCCGGTATTCAATCACATTTTTACTTTACCCGGAACTTATAATTTAAGATTGGTGGTTGGCACAGTAAACGGTTGTTTCGATACAGCTTATCATACAATCTCCATTGATCCCTCACCGGTTGTTACCGCTACACAATCGCTTGATCTTTGCCGCGGCAATACCGTGCAGCTGAATGCAACCGGCGCTACAACATATCAATGGTCGCCGTTGCAGTCCCTGAGTTGCTATACTTGCCCTAATCCTGTTGCCTCACCAACGCTTACCACGCCTTTTGTAATAGAAGGTAAAAACAGTTTTGGCTGCGCCGATTGGGATACGGTTGTCGTAACGGTGATACAACCTTTAAAGATGAATGTTTCGCCGGGTGACAGCATTTGTATTGGCAGCTCAAAAAACCTGTTGGCAAGTGGTGCCACGTCTTACACATGGTCGCCGGCAATTGGATTGAATAGTACCACCACTTCTAATCCAACCGCATCGCCAACTGTTACTACCACTTATCGGGTTGTAGGTTATGATGGCTTCAACTGCTTTACCGATACCGCTTTTGTTACGGTAGGCGTAGGGCTTTATCCAACTATTAATTTAGGCCCCGACCTTGTATTGCCTGCAGGCACTTTACACCAGCTAACATCAACGGTTACTAACGGGCCAATTGCAAAATGGTTATGGACACCATCCACAAATCTCTCCTGTACTAATTGCGCAGTACCTGTGGCCGAAGTAAAAAAGAATATCAGCTATGCTGTTATCGCAACAACTGCATATGGCTGCTCAGCATCCGATACAATTAGCATAAAAGTAACCTGCAGTAAAGACCAGGTATTTATTCCCAATGCTTTTTCTCCTGATGGCGATGGCATTAATGATATACTGATGGTGCGGGCCAGCGGTATTGCTACGGTTAAATACTTCCGCGTATTTAACCGCTGGGGTGAGATGGTTTTTGAGCAAAGCAATTTTGTTCCCAACAATCCACTCTATGGCTGGAACGGAAAAGTAAAAGGTGTAGCGGGCGGCCCCGATGTATTTGTTTATACCTGGGAGGCCCTTTGCGAAAACGGTTCCCTGTTCAGCAATAAAGGAAATGTATCAATCATTAAATAGCGAGTAACAAGTGACAAGTAGCTAATAAAGTTGAACCTTCTGGGCAGGTTGCCAAACAAAAAATTTGAAACAATGAAAATTGCAATATTTACAGGAATACAAGCAATAGTGAAAGGTATTTTTTTAGGGCTACTTGCTACTTGCTACTCGCTACTGGCTGGAGCGCAGGACATCAACTTTTCACAGTTTTACGAACTGCCACTCCTGCGCAATCCAGCACTGGCAGGGCTTTTCACCGGCGATATAAAAGCTACGGCGGTGTTTCGCAATCAGTGGAATAGTGTAACCGTTCCTTACAAAACACAAGGCCTTGGACTGGAAGTGAAATTTCCCATCAATGAAGTGGATTACATTGCCCTTGGTGCACAAATCACCAGTGATAAAGCCGGTGATTCCCGGTTGGGAAAAAGTTCGGCCATGGCTGCCTTTACGTTTCATAAATCAGTAAATGGAGATAAGGACAGCTATCTTTCTTTAGGTTTTCTCGGTGGGCCTGTATGGCAAAGTTTTGACGAATCGAAATTGCGGTTCGATGACCAATTTGTGAATGGCGCTTATAGCCCTACAAATCCCACACGGCAAACATTTACCAACAATGGCTTTGGTACCGGCATTACATATTACGATGCATCGGTAGGGTTGGTGTATAGTTCTGTTTTCGCTAATGATATAAAATATTATGTCGGCGCTTCTTACTTCCATTTTACTCAACCTAAAGTAGCTTTCAGTGCCATCAACGACATCCGCTTAAACACCAAGTTGATGTTCAATGCCGGCATCTCTATCCCCAGCAGCGATTTCGACCGCATTGTTTTATACACCGATGTGTTTACACAAGGCGGTGCAAGACAAGTGCAGGGTGGTTTGTTGTACAAACATGATTTATTACAGGAAGATATTGATTATGGTATCTCTCTTTCCGGCGGTGTGTTTACACGTTGGAGCGATGCCGTGATGCCCATGCTCAAGCTTGATTATTACAAGCTCGGAATTGGTGTTACGTACGATATCAACGTTAGTAAATTAAATAATGCTTCGCATGGCCGTGGCGGGTTTGAAGTAACGGCTACCTATAAAAGCGCTTTGAATATTAGAAACAGTTCTGCTAATGCAGTAAGGTGCCCGGTGGCGTTTTAAAATGCACAGCCTTCACAATAAGAAAAAGAAACAAAGTTTATAAACGAACCCAATGAGATCACTTTTCTTCCTTTTACTTATTTACCTGGTTCCTGCTAAAGAAGATAAAGTATTGATATGTAAAAGCGCTGCCGCTTATGCATATCATAGCTATCAATGCAGGGGATTAAAAGCATGTACGCATGCCATAGAAAAAGTTTCATTACAAGAAGCGCTTGCTCTGTGAAGGACGCTTTGCGAGAATTGTTATGACGTAAAATCTTTACTAGCCACCCATCTAACAACTTAAAATGTGGTGCTACTACTAAGAAGGATTCGCAATGCTCACGCAAAGAAACCGGCGGTGGATATTGCTGGCAGCATGGGAAATACGTTCGCCCTCCTCTCATCAGCAGTATTGGTAAAGTGGTCCCTGGCGCTTATTCAAGTATTTAAGCTCAAGACTGTAAAAACAGAAAAGCCATTACTGGCTTCTTACTTGTAAAAGGGGCAATGTGAATGAAAAGGCGAAAAACTTTATCACCGTTCACAAAGCCAGGTAGCAAAAGCTACAACTGGCGGTATGGAAATGATGAGGAAAGAGGCAGTTTTTATAACGCTTTTTTTACGTTAAAAGCATTCAGGCCTTTTGGTCCCTGCTCAACTTCAAAGCTTACTTTGTTATTTTCCTTGATAGGCTCAGTTAACTGGTTGGCATGAATGAAAACGCTTTCGCCGGTTTGAAGGTCTTTGATAAAACCAAAACCTTTTGCCTCGTTAAAAAAGCTAACCACTCCCGTGCGTACAGGGTTGTCATCTTCGCCGGCAACATATTTGGGAACCCCTATCTGCATGTCTTCTGCATTAAAGGTTTTCATTTTCTTGGGGTCGGGCGGGGTAGAAGAGATATTGCCGTTTTCATCAATATAAGCCATCATATCGTCAAGCGACTTACCTTTTTTTAGGTTCGCTTTACGGTCTTCCATTTTCTCGGCTTTTTCCTGGCGCTCTTTAGCCCGTTTTTTTTCTTTTTCTTTTTTTCCGAAAGTTTCTCCTGATCTGGCCATAGCTACTTACTTGATTTTTTAATGTCAGTAAAGGTCGGTAATTGACGGCAAAATAACTAAAAAAAGGCGGATACATAACAAAGCATTAGGGTTGATAAACTAAGGTAGAATGAACCTCGGAAATAAGCTACATCTGTATGTATCTTGTTAACTCTTACCAAACTTCTTCCTGCTATGGATATGCCTATCGTACCAGCACGGCCTATAAAAAAGAGAGTGGAAACATCTTTTAAAACATCGCCCTTACCTTCTCAGTTATCAGCACTTTTACAAAAAGCCTATTCTGCTGAAAAGGCCGCAGCTTATGCCTACCAGGGTCATTCAGCTTCTGTAAAAAGTTTACCGGAAAAAGCGGCTATCCGCCAGATTGAAGAAGATGAGTGGAATCACCGCAAGGAAGTATTTGCCATCATGAATCATTATGCCATTCCCGTATCAAAATGGTATGAGGTACGTTTTGCAGTCATTGGCCGGATCATTTCCGCAAGTTGCCATGTGATAGGCTGGTTTATGCCCTTCTTTTTTGCCGGTAAATTAGAAAGTGGCAATGTGTGCGAATATTTCAGAATGAAGCGATACTTTAATTCAATTGGTATCAATACCTGGGACATCATTTTATATGAAATGGGCATGAAGGAAAAAGAACATGAGATTTATTTTCTGAACAAGATCAGGCAAAGCAGGGTATTGCCATTTTTTGAAAGGTTTTTTAACTGGGGCAGAAATAAAAGCTTCAATAATATTGACCTGGATAAAAAGTACCCGGTAGAAGAATCGGATGGGTATTGCAAAAAATAACGCCTGGAAAGTTTTTACCTGATCATTACTTTAGATGCTTCTCAAAAAAGTTCAGCGTTCTTCCCCAGGCAAGTTTTGCCGCTGCCTCGTTGTAACGGGCACCGGAAGTATCGTTATGAAACGCATGTTGTGCGCCTTCATACTGATATTGCTCATAACTTATGTTGTTCTTCTTCAGCGCTTCTTCATACGCCGCCATGCCGGCATTCACTCTTTCATCCATGCCGGCATAATGCATTTGTACGGCAGCCTTTATTTTAGGCACATCTTCTACCGCAGGTTGCCTGCCATAAAAAGCGACAGCCGCTTTTAATTCAGGAACATTCACGGCTAAAGTATTTGACATAGCACCGCCCCAGCAAAAGCCTACACAGCCAACTTTACCGTTGTAGTCTTTCCGTTTGGCCAGGTAAGGAAAAGCATTTTTAAAATTCTCCAGGTTATTTTCGGCTTTCAGTTCGCTAAACCACTGGCGGGCTTCATCTTCATTGGCCGGAGTTTTACCAAGTGCCGAAAGTGCATTGGGCGCAATAGCGAGGTAGCCTGCATTCGCGGCTCGTCTAGCCACATCTTCTATATGCGGGGTAAGCCCGCGGTTTTCGTGAATAACAATTACCGCAGGGTATTTTTTATCTTCTTTTGGCCGGGCTATGTAGGCCGACATTTCATTAGGCACACCGGGATACTTAACCGTTTCTGTAAACAACTCAGCATCTACTGTTTTAGCAGCCACCGCATAATTACTCTCCAATAGCGGAAGAAGGGACATAGCAGCGGCGGTGCTACCGGCAAGTATCGCCAACCGTTTTAAAAAGTCCTGGCGGCTTAGCGGACGGTGGGTGTATTCATCGTAGAGGTTAATGATTTGCTGATCCATGGCTGTGTTTATTTATTTGAAGATACAATAGGGGCGGTGCCAATAGCCAACATAAAATAATTTGTGGTTGCCTTCTCACAGCAGAAAAATATTTTAAACTACGCCAACTATGCTTGCACTTTTTTCGTAAGTACCCGGTACACTTATATGCCAGGTGCAAGAATGGCTATTGTTTTTGTTAGCTAATTTTTACGGCGATAATAGGGCATTAAAATTTTTATGTGAAAAACATTGTTTTATTTCTTCTCCTGCCTTTTACTTCTTTCACCCAAAACCTGGCACATGTAGCCTCATCCGGTTCCTGCCTGCAAGTTCCAATAGAGGTTGGCCCATTACTTATTTTGAATACTTCTACTGATAAACTCTCACTTTGTTTTACAGCATCGGACACACAAGCTTGCATTGAGCTCAGTGGCGCCGGTTGGGGTGCAGCAACCATAAGTTTAGGGAACGAAGCGATCTTCTTATTCTCAAACGATGTTACCGTCACGGTAAAATCAATTGAGGTGCAAAGTTTTTATGCGGGCAGTAACAGTTACAAGCATCGTTATGCTATAAACCCTGCAGACGTGGAGAATTTTAGTAAGTACAACCTGATCGGTATTCGTAAGTACCGCTTCCGCGATTTTAGCGACCTGGCCATTCCCCGGCAAAAGGGTGAGGCAATAAAAAACCTAAGTGCGGCCTTCTTAAAAGAACTTTCAAAACTCAGTACTGCTAAGTCTGCAAGTTTATAGGAATTGTAACGGAACAGTTGCTGCATATAAAAAGTGCTGATGATAAACCGGTTTAAAAAAACGTTGCAAAGTAGTACGCTCAAACAACACACTCCGCAATTTTGGTCTGCGTGATTTTGTATCAGCCTGTCATTCTCTAAAGCAACCCAATAAACGACACCGCATTGATAGCACAACCTACCAATGAAGTGCAGATCTTTATACTTCATTTACTTTACTACCAACTTATTGAAGTACGGTTTAACATAACCAGCGACATTTAATTTTCAACCTTCCTTTATAAAAAGGCGAAATACTTATAAAGAACATCATGTTAACAAGAATTCATCTTGTTTCGCTATTCTTCTTTAATTTGTCGATACAAAACTTCTTTATGAGAAAATGGTTAACTCTTGCTATCATAATAGCTGCTTTGCCGTCAATGGCGCAAAAAACTTATATCCAGTGCGGCACATTGATAGATGGCATAACAAATACGCCCCGAACGAACATGACCATCGTGATAGAAAGTAATAAAATCGTTTCAGTAGAAACAGGATTCAAACAGGGAGCAGCCACCGACAAGCTTATTGACCTCAAAACTAAAACCGTCACTCCCGGGTGGATTGACATGCACGTACACCTTGAAGGTGAAACAGGCAAAAATCAATACCTGGAAGAGTTTACCTTAAACCCTGCTGACTATGCCTTTAAAAGTGTAGGCTTTGCCGAAACAACTTTAATGACAGGCTTTACTTCTGTAAGAGACCTTGGTGGAACCGGTGTAAATATTTCGTTGCGCAATGCAATTAATAAAAGATTGATAAAAGGACCGAGGGTATTTACAGCAGGAAAATCCATTGCTACTACAGGCGGTCATGCCGACCCTACGAGTGGTTACCGCAGGGATTTAATGGGAAATCCCGGCCCCGGCGAGGGAGTGATAAATGGTGTGGAAGATGCCCGCAAAGCCGTGCGCCAGCGGTACAAAGAAGGGTCTGACCTGATTAAGATCACTGCCTCAGGTGGTGTGTTAAGTATGGCAAAAGATGGTAGCAATCCACAGTTTGTAGCCGAAGAATTAGAGGCCATCATTGCAACTGCAAAAGACTATGGCTTTAAGGTGGCTGCACATTCTCATGGTGCCGAAGCTATGAAAAGAGCCATCCGTGCCGGTGTTTCGTCTATTGAGCATGGTACCTACATGGATGATGAAGCCATTGAATTATTTAAGAAGCACGGTACCTACTACGTTCCTACAATTACCGCCGGCAAATCAGTGGCCGACTCCGCAAAGATGCCCGGCTATTATCCCGATATGGTAACTCCTAAAGCATTAGCCGTAGGACCAAAGATCCAGTCAACATTTGCCAAAGCTTACAAGGCAGGTGTAAAGATTGCCTTTGGCACCGATGCCGGTGTTTTTAAACATGGAAGTAACTGGATGGAATTCGGGTATATGATTGAAGCCGGTATGCCCGCTATGGAAGCCATTAAAGCTGCCACCGTAAATGCTGCTGACCTGTTGGGAATGAAAGACCAGTTAGGAACTATCGAAGCTGGTAAGTTGGCTGATATAGTAGCGGTTGATGGCGATCCACTGACAGATGTAAAGGCGTTTGGCAAAGTGGTGTTTGTAATGAAAGATGGTGTGATTTATAAAGGATCGCAAAAGCCACTTTAGTATTGTAGGTTTTAAAGTAACAAAGAATACATTTTTGTACTTAGCTGCATTGCTACTATCATCATCTCTTGCGTCGCACTCTTGTACGCTTTATAATTCTATTGGGCTAAGACCTAAAAAAGCCTTCATTGAAATTGTTCCACATTCTACTAACGTTTACCTGCAATCATACAAGTATAGCCACTAAATAATAATCTTTTTACAGGGGAAAATCTGTCAATATAATAGACCCCAACTCCTCGTTTATTGATACATCAATTGCATCATCATCTACAGAAACATTAAACAGCTACAATAAGATTGATGGTATAGTCTTTTATGTTTTTACCCCATCATCTCATCACCCTGAAAATAAACGTTGCATCACTAAAACATAAACCATGGATAGCATTAACCAACAGCAGCAAGAAGAAAATCATAAAGACCTGCACGGCACTGAGGCGGGGAAAAAAATAAAAGAGCTTGCCGGTAAAACCAACTCTTGTTTTTTCTGCACTGGCATTACCTCTGGCAAGGCAATAACTACACGGCCCATGTCTGTACAAAAGATGGATGATCAGGGTAACTTTTGGTTCTTAAGCGCCAATGACAGTCATAAAAATGCGGATATAGCATTGGACAATAAAGTGCAGCTCCTTTTCCAGGGTTCGGCTCATTCCGATTTTTTAAGCATCTATGGCGTGGCCACAATTTCTACAGATAAAGCACTGATAAAAGAACTCTGGGAGCCTATTCTTAAAACATGGTTCACAGGTGGTGTTGACGACCCGAGGATCACTGCTATAAAAGTAGAAACCACAGAGGGATATTACTGGGATAACAAACATGGCAATGCGGTAGCATTAGTAAAAATGGCTGCTGGTGCAATAATGGGTAAAACAATGGATGATTCTATTGAAGGCGGACTTACCGTATAGGGTTGTTTGCTTCGTTGCTTATAATTTCATTATGGAATGCAGATGAAGTATTCCTGCTTTAAGCTTTAGGAAATTTCACTACGGTTTGAAAGCGGCGGATAAATGCATCATCAATATTTGCTTTCAGGTTAGTAGCAATTATAGCAAGGCCGGGGTAGCTTTCCAACTGTTGCAAAAGATAATTGATCTCCTGGTTCGCATACCTGTCGTGAGCGTCTTTAACCGTTGTTCTTTTACCAAACAAAGCATCCGCCTCATCAAAAAACAAGATCCAGTCTTTGCCTTCCGCTTCTTTAAAGATGGCTGCTATGTTTTTTTCTGTTTCGCCAATATACTTGCTTACTATCCGCGAAAGATCAACCCGGTGAACCTCTTTGCCAAATTCTTTACCAAGCATTTGGGCTGTTGTCATTTTATCAACACCCGCAGGTCCGTTGAACAAAACCCTATATCCCGGTTTTTTCTTCGGGGTTGCTGCCGCTCTTCCCTTGATTTCTAATTGCTGCGATAACCAGGCTTTGATGTCGTTTAAGCTTTCCATTGTAAATGATTAATTAAGAAAATTAAAAAATAAGTTAACTGGTAAGCAGGGCTGAACTTGTTACAGTAATGTTTCAGCGGTCTTATTAATTTGTATTTGAAGCATGGGCATTCCACGATGTTTGGTTTATGCTGACAACAAACATAATTTAATTTAATACACTGTTATGTTAGGTGTGAACCGGCATTTGCATGAGACCCCTTCGCAAGGTTAGTGTAACAGCCTTGTTGCCGCCTCCCTCCCTACAGACGAATGGGCAATGTAAGCCAGTTAAGGACATATACTCCGGTAGGAGCGGAGCAGCCTGTTTATAGCATTATCCTTTATTGTGAAGATGGCTCCAGCGGAGCCCCCTGTTATCCGGCTTTGGTCAGGGGCACTTACGGAGCCAGGTGTTAATTTTTATACCTTCTATAAACAGGTAGCTCCTGCCGGAGCTGAACACACGCCATTGCAGTAGTAAGAGTAATAGAGAAAACATAATTATGAAGGGTTGAATAACGTACGCAAATGTTCAACCCCTTTAGGGTTGCCTGTCTTCTACAATGCCTGGCCCGCGGGTTGCACCCGTGGCTGTTCACATTCAAGCCTTTCAGGCTTTGAAGGAGTGATGAAGAAATGAAATTTCATGTTTGATTTGTAAGGGATAACAAAGGATCCCAGCGAAGGTGCTGTGTGCGGTTCCCTCTCTGCAAATTAGATAATTCCGCTTTACTTCTCCTAATGGAGAAGGTGGCGTAGCCGGATGAGGCCGGGCCAGGGTGAGGCGGCTGTTGCGTGAGGGATAGAAGCGGAAATCCTTTTTTGGTGCGTTGTGGTGCTGAGCCTGTCGAAGCATTGTGCGTTGGCCAAAAAGATTGCAGCGCATAGCCCGGCGGCGCCTCGCCGGCACGCCCAAAAAGTTTTGCCATACTACGCTTAACATACCCCTGTTTATAAAACCTTCAATTCATAAAAGGTTTTTACCTGCGATACCCGAAAGTTAAAATAGTCAATAGGTTTTAGAGTTTAGAATAACTTCAACCCCACATGGAAACGGTATTCCAGATTCTATTTGTTTTAGTACTCATTATCGTCATCATCCTTGCCGTATTCAAGCCACGACAATCAGCAACATTCGCTTTGCCCGATAATTACCAGGAATTATTGAATGATTATGTAACCTTCTATTCGAACCTGGATGAACAAGGGAAAAAAGTTTTTGATGACCGGTTGCAAAAGTTTTTATCTGCTGTAAAGATCACGGAAGCTAATGCGGAAGTGGAAGATCTGGACCGCATTCTTATTGGCGCCGCCGCTATTATTCCTGTTTACTTTATCAGCGATTGGGAGTATGTGAACCTCCGGGAAGTGTTAGTTTACCCCGGCAACTTTAACCAGGATTATGAGCAGCATGGTAACGAACGGATGATCTCGGGAATGGTGGGAACAGGCAGTATGGAAAATGTTATGATCCTATCTAAATGGGAACTGCGGCAGGGGTTTATTAATGGCACCAGCAACCACAATACAGCCATTCATGAATTTGTTCATTTAATAGATAAAATGGACGGCACCTTAGATGGTGTTCCGGAACTTTTATTAGAGAGAAAATATGTAGCACAATGGAAGCAGTTACTGGAAGCTACGATGCAAAGCATCAGGCAGGGCAGATCGGATATTGATGCGTACGGCGCTACAAGCCCGGTAGAATGTTTTGCGGTACTGGCAGAATATTATTTTGAACAGCCGGAAGCATTTCGTTCAAGTCATCCGGAGCTGGCAGGAATGATGCAGCGAATTTTTGTGAGGAGATGATGGAAACAGTTTAATTGAATAGCAGGTAAGAGCAGGTTTTACAGCAAGAGCGGGCCGTTTGCCATTGATTCCCTATTTTCAGGCTTTGGGCCAATCCTTTATGCCATTACAAACCTGGTTACACTACTTACAAAACAATCTTTTTTCCAACCACCAGGGTTTTTTCGAATTGCCCTATCTCTCTAACTCGCCGGAGCTGATGCTACAGAGTCTTCAAAAAATGAAGATATCAAAACATAGCAAAAGCGAACAGGCCATTGTTACCGACAATCCTTATAAAAAAGCCGTGATGCGGTACCGGAAGCTGGACGAAGGCCTATGGCTACTGGCTACCTCCTTGGATGTAAAACAAAACATTGTTTCAAAAGCTTTATACCACAAGGCGGAGCCAAGCCTGTATTACTTTCTTTCATTTGCTGTGTTCAACCATGTATCTCCCATAAGCAGTGGAAATAACGTAAGGCTGGTGAGCACCACCTGTACCTTTTACAAACCCAATACAAATGTGGAAACGTATTTCTTTGAGGGGACAAACGGGATATTCTACAACCTTGCTTTTACTAAAGACTGGGCGCAAAAAAATTGTGGCCTCAAAATAAAAGGAGAAGAGAAAGCAAGCGAAAGGTTTTTAGATGGCCACCCTGGTTTTATCAACTTAATTGATGGTGTACCTGATGCTGAAAAAGTTTCGAAAGCGTTTTGGCAATATCTCGAAAGTGAAGAAAATGGTGAGTTAACTATAGCCTATCTAAAAAAAGAAGTAACCAAAATTATCAGCGGATTCTTTAAAACTTCAGTTGTGGCCAAACGCATGGCTGGCAATTATTGTTTGCACAACAGCGACTATGCGAAGGTGGCCGCTGCAGAAAAAATGCTGTTACTTCATTTATCCCATTCCTTTATCGGTATAGAAAAAGTGGCCCGGGCTGTGCATGTGTCGCCAACAAAAATAAAAGCCATGTTTAAAGCTGTGTTTGGCTTTTCGATGCTGCAATACCATAAAGAAAAAAACATGCTGTTGGCGAAGCAGTTGCTGGCACATGACAAGCTATCTATAAAAGAGATTGCATTTGTTACAGGATATAGTAGTGCCAGTAAATTTTCGGCGGCATTTAAAAAGCGTTTTGGCCTGCCCTCCCATTTCATCAAGCCGCAATAGAATTTTATTCTTTACTGGCTAACTACTTTTCAGGGAGTTTTTATGCGTCGAAAAAAAATGTCGTAATGGGACATACTTAATGCATTTCTGGTGTTTTCTTTACCAGCATCATATCCAATCATCCCGCAAATATTTCTTTAATGAACAACCGCCGCTTCACACAATTTTTACCAGTAGCTTACCGCTGTTCCACCATCTTGCCATTACCTGTCGCTTATTAACCGCTTGCATTACCCGAGTTTACTAAAATCACGAAACAATAAATCCAGCTTATGAAAAGAATTACACTATCTAAAAGTATTTTACAATGGCTTGCATCCCTGGTGTTGCTTGCCGGCACATCACAATTTACTGCTGCACAAACCCCTGCCACTGCTTTAGATTTCGATGGAACAGATGATTATATCAATTGTGGCGCTAATCCAAAACTCAATCTTACATCATCAATATCTGTGGAAGCATGGATCAATAGAAGCGCACCCGGTACGGACGACTGTATTATCGGGAAAGATAATTATGCTGCCAGTACAGGCTATGGTTTCTGGGTGTATCAAACCAATAAATTGATCTTTCGCTTTGGAAACCGTGAGTGTGCAAGCATTGCCAGTATTCCTTCCGCTACCTGGACACATGTAGCAGCTACCTATGATGCAGTCACCTCCACCGTAAAATTGTATATCAATGGTGTATTGGATAATACCATTACTGCTTTTGCTCCTCCTGTTAGTAACACCGGCGGGTTATTTATTGGTACCCCGCAGGATGCTGTAGCAAATCCTTCGTTTGCATTCAGCGGTTCTATTGATGAAGTGCGGATCTGGAACCGCAGCTTATGCCAGGGCGAGATCCAAAATAACAGGAATTGTTTGCTCAGCCCCTCAGGCCAGACCGGTTTATTGGCTCTCTATCATTTCAACCAGGGCTTTGTTGGTGCTAACAATTCCACGGTTACTACAGCAACAGATGCAGGTGCCGATGGCAACAATGGTACACTACTCAATTTTGCCTTAACCGGTACCACATCTAATTGGATTGCTGGTATCGCTACAACAGCGTGTACTGCTTATGCCCCTGCCGGACTGGGAGCTACTACAGGCGGTGCACAAGTTTGCCAAAGCGCTATGGTTCAGTCGCCGGGAACCAATTACCTTGATGAAAACTGTAACCTGCTGGCAAGAGTAAACCCTTCCGGCGCATCTCCTGTGAGTGGATCGGTAAGCAGTTGTGTAAAAATTGACGCTACCGTACAAAACTATGGCAACCAGCCCTACGTTCAGCGCCACTACGATATTACACCTGCAACCAATGCAGCCACCGCAACAGCGACAGTTACCCTTTATTTTACACAAGCCGATTTTGATAATTATAATGCAGTAAGAGGTAGCAACCCGCCGCTGCCCGCCTCCTCTGTAGATGTGGCAGGCGTAGCGGAATTGGTAATAACCCAATACCACGGCACGGGCACTGCACCTGGCAACTATACGGGCAGCTCAATACTCATTAACCCTAATGATGGTAACATTGTTTGGAACAGTGTACAGGGCCGTTGGGAAGTAACCTTTGATGTAAATGGCTTTAGCGGCTTTTTTGTACACACCACCGTTTCAAACACTACGCTCCCTTTGAAGCTGGTTGCTTTTACGGCTAACCGCAATGGAACCAACAACCACCTGCAATGGGCCACAACAGGCGAATTAAATACAAAAGATTTTGTGCTGCAAAGAAGTACAACTGGTCAAAACTTTACCGATGTTGCTATGGTGCCCTCCAAAGGTGCAGGCAATAATCAATACAGTTATGAAGATGCTTTCCGGTTTGATGGAGCGGTTTATTACCAGGTTAAAATAACTGACAACAATGGCAGATACACCTTTTCTGCTGTGGCAAAATTGTTTGGCTATCCAACCACCGGCGTCTCGGTTTACCCTAACCCGGTAAAGGGTAAAACAACGGTACTGGTAAACGACAGAACGCTCATTGGAGAAGTGGCGAAAATTATTGATGCAGGCGGACGAATGGTACACCAGTTTACAATTAAAAACAGTGTTCAAAATCTTGACCTGCAATATCTGTTGCCGGGTATATACCTGCTGAACATTAACGGACGGACACAAAAACTGGTAGTTGAATAAAACCACATAGACCAACTAAAAGGGAGAACTGTTATAACAGTTCTCCCTTTTTTTATCCCGTATAGCAAGGGCGAAAACAGGTAGGTCTTTTGTGTGCGAAACAATTGGAAGCCGTCTCAAAATTGTTATTAAGGCAGCCACGTTTTGGTTCTACAAGACCAGGATGCCAATGTTCAAAGCCGTATCATAGATCAGCGCTGCATTACCCTTCTGATTGTAATGGCGGGCCTCCGAAGGGCCGGGAGGAAAGCGCATCCACCTGGCGATTTTAAGACGGCCTCTTGTCATTCCTTCACTTACTGCCGCACCATAAACAAAGACCTCAGGTACTTTACGGGCTACAGGTGATCAACCTGTTTTCTTTAGAGAAGTTGATATGCCAAAAGCAAGAATAAAAACTCCGGCAAGAAGAATCGGGTAGTCTATTTTATCAGACCTTACCAGTTTTATAACGAAGCTTGTAAAGCAAAGCAGCGCCGCGATGATTGCAAGAATAAAAGCCAGCTTATTTTTTTTCATTTGTTTCTTTTACTGTAGCTGATAACTGTTTATGTCGGTTCGTGCATTTTGCAAACAGAAGTTATTGCCCGGTTCATGAAAGGCTTTCCGGCAGAAGCAGGAGTGTTTATTTATTTTTATAAGAGAAGCGTTTTCTATGTGTTTATACACCGGAAATAAATAAATGGTGCAGGAAGTTATTTAAAATAGTTGAATCAGATCCACCGCTTTGCGCCTGCTTTTCACCCGCAGTGTATAAGCCATCGGGAATATTTTAAAAAGGGCGAACTGAAAAACGTAACATAAACAAAGAGTGCAGGCAATTTACATTGAAGCTGTTTTAAGATTTATTATGATTGGTTTACCAGCCGGAAAATTCACCTTATATTTTCCACGATCTCCGCAAGATTCGGGTTTTATACCCACCCGTTGCCAGGTAGCTTTACAGCATAATTAAATAGTTGATGAAACCGCAGGACAACATAAACTTCGACCGCATTTCAGAAGCCATCATTTACCTGGCGGATAATTTTAAGGTCCAACCCGGCCTGGACCAAATTGCTGAAAAAGTACACCTCAGCCCCTTTCATTTTCAACGGCTGTTTACCGAATGGGCTGGAGTTAGTCCCAAAAAATTTCTCCAGTTCCTCACCATCGGCTATGCTAAAAACATACTGAAAGAGGGCGGCGCAACACTGTTTGACGCAGCCATTGAAACAGGCCTTTCGGGAACGGGGCGGCTGCACGATCTGTTTATTAAAATAGAAGGAATGACGCCAGGCGAATACAGGAACGGAGGTGCCGAATTAGCTATCAATTACAGCTTTGCACAAAGTCCGTTTGGCGATATACTTGTTGCCTCCACAACAAAAGGACTTTGTTACATGGCGTTTGCCGGTGATGAACAAAAAGCATTTGGTGAATTGCAAAAAGCTTTTCCGAATGCATGTTACCGGCAGATGGTTGACCTGGTACAGCAAAATGCACTGTACATTTTTACACACGACTGGACCGGAATAGCTCAAATTAAGCTTCATCTCAAAGGCACGGCATTTCAATTAAAAGTTTGGGAAACGCTTCTGAAAATTCCAATGGGCGGGCTAACCTCCTATGGCTCCATCGCAAATAAAATCGAAAGTCCAAAAGCCATGCGGGCTG